>WRMD01000030.1 GCA_009777315.1 Candidatus Saccharimonadota bacterium | reverse complement strand
GGAGGGGGGGAGGCCTCCCCCCCTCATGGGCTGGACACTGTGTCTACCTGTAGGGGGTGGGGGGTGTGGGTCTTGGCAGGGATGGGTTTGTTAAGGTGGGGAAGGGGTTGCATCAAAATAGCTAGGGGCCTAATATGCAAAAGCCGTATCAAGGTACAATTTGCCCCACAACGTCCCGCAGGTTGGCAAACCGAGGGGGAAGAAAAATCCACCCATGGCGATGGGCTGGATTTATTCTGTTTGTGGGGCAAATTCTGTACCTGATGAGGCTTTTGCTGAAGACCCGACAGCCATTTGATGTTTTGTTTTACAATTATACTGTATAATAACAGATATGAACCACTTCAACCTAAAGGCCAAATACCAGCCATCCGGCGATCAGCCCAAAGCCATCGCCCAGCTCCTCGCCGGCCTCGATCGCGATGAAAAAGAGCAAGTCCTCCTCGGCGTCACCGGCTCCGGCAAGACCTTCACCATGGCCAACATCATCGCCCAAACCAACCGCCCCACCCTCGTCCTCGCCCACAACAAAACCCTCGCCGCCCAACTTTTCTCCGAATTCAAAGAGTTCTTCCCCGACAACCACGTCCACTATTTCGTCTCCTACTTCGACTACTACCAGCCCGAAGCCTACATCGCCTCCTCTGACACTTACATCGAAAAAGACTCCCAAATCAACGACGAAATCGAAAAAATGCGCCACGCCGCCACCGCCTCCCTCCTCACCCACCGCGACACCATCATCGTCGCCTCCGTCTCCTGCATCTACGGCATCGGCGACCCCAGCGACTACCAAGACATGATGCTCCCAATCCGCCTCGGTGACCAGCAAAAACGCGACTGGCTCATCCGCTTCCTCATCAGCATCCAATACCAACGTAACGACGTCGACTTCAAACGCGGCACCTTCCGTGTCAAGGGCGACACCGTCGACATCTGGCCTGCTGGTGAAGACTTCGCTTATCGCGTCGAGCTCGAGTTCGACCGCTTTGAGCGCCTCACCATCTTCGACCCACTCACCGGCGAAACCAAAGAATCCCCCCAGGAAATCCTCGTTTTCCCCAACTCTCACTACGCCACCCCTGAGGCCAAACTCAAGCCCGCCATGGAACTCATTCAGTCCGAATACGACGAACGCCTCGCCTACTTTGAGAAAACCGGCAAACTCCTCGAAGCCCAACGCCTCACCCAACGCGTCAAATACGACCTCGAAATGTTGAAAGAAACCGGCTTCGTCAAAGGCATCGAAAACTACTCCCGCCACCTAGCTGGCCGCGAAGAAGGCGTCCCACCCTCCACCCTCCTCAGCTATTTTCCCGACGATTTCCTGATGATGATCGACGAATCCCACATGACCCTCCCCCAAGTCCGCGGCATGTATAACGGCGACCGCGCCCGCAAAGAAACTCTAGTCGAATACGGCTTCCGCCTCCCCTCCGCCCTCGACAACCGACCCTTGAAGTTTGACGAGTTTTATCGTCATATCAATCAAGTCATTTTCGTCTCCGCCACCCCTGGCGAGTTCGAGCTCAGCGTTAGCAGCAAGCCAGTTGAACAAGTCGTCCGCCCCACCGGCCTCCTCGACCCGGAAATCGAAGTCCGCCCAAGCCACGGCCAGATCGACGACCTCATCGAAGAAATCGACCAGCGAGTCGCCAAAGGCCAGCGCGTCCTCATCACTACCCTCACCAAGCGCATGTCCGAAGACCTCACCACCCACCTCCAAGAGCTCAACATCAAGGTCGCCTACATTCACTCCGACATCGATACCCTCGAACGCACCGACATCCTTCGCGACCTCCGTTCCGGCGTCTACGACGTCTTAGTCGGTATCAACCTCCTCCGCGAAGGCCTCGACCTCCCCGAAGTCTCCCTCGTTGCCATCCTCGACGCCGACAAAGAAGGTTTCCTCCGCTCCGAATCCGCTCTCATCCAAATCATCGGCCGCGCCGCTCGCCATCTCGACGGCAAAGTCATCATGTACGCTGACAATATCACCGGCTCCATGCAGCGCGCCATCGACGAGACCAACCGACGCCGCGAATTGCAACAAGAATACAACAAACAGAATAATATAACTCCACAATCCATCCAAAAGTCAATCGACGAAGGTATCCGCGCCCTCGCCCCCAAAAAGGCCGAAGCCGACCGCGTAGATCTCAAAAAAGTCCCCGAATCCGAGATCCCCGAGCTCATCCGCGAGCTCACCGGCCAGATGGAGCTCGCCTCCGCCGAACTCCGCTTTGAAGACGCCGCTAACCTTCGCGACCTCATCAAAGAAATCAACAAAGAGCTCCAAAAACCATAAAAAAGGGCTGCCTATAAAGACAGCCCGCCAAAACATCCTGAGATTCTACTTCGTACCATACAAACGGTCACCCATATCGCCACATCCGGGCACGATATAGTTGTGGTCGTTTAGCCCTTCATCCACCACGCAAGTATAAATCGTTATGTCCGGATGCTCACCGGATAGACATTTGATTCCTTGCGGAGCCGCGAATATCGACAAGAATCGGATATTCAGCTTGCTCGTGGAGCTTTTCTTAATCAGTGTAACAGCCGCCGCCGCGCTCCCACCGGTCGCTAACATCGGGTCCAGTATGAATACATCGACTATCCCCGGCGGCATCTCTTCCGGTTTGTGGAAATAATCCACGGGCTTACTCTCTTCATTGCGATACATGCCGATCGCGCCCAGGTTGGCAGTCGGCAGCATTTGCAACGCCGCGTCTTTCATTCCGTCCCCTGCCCGCCAGATAGGAAATATCACCGGGTCAGCCTTCGACGAAAGTCGCTTACCGACGCATTCCGCGACCGGCGTTTGGACCGTTACGTCCTCAACTTCCAGGGCATAAGTCGCCTCAGCCATCAAAAACAGCGTCAACTCATGCACCAGTTCGCGGCAGTCTTTCTTGTTTGTGGTTTTGTCACGGAGTATCGTCAGCTTGTGTAATATTAGTGGGTGCGGCCCAAACACAAAAGCGTTTTTGTAGCCTCCAACAGGGATGATTTTCATCCGATTACCTCCTTCACTAAACAAATTACAGGGCAGGTTATGTTCATCTCAGATATCAAGGTGCTAGCATCCCACCACCTGAGAGCGTTAAAATTGTTAAAGATTATGCCGTTATCGTCGGCGGTTCCGTATTTCGCAACACGTGTCAAAACGTCCACATCCCGCGCAAACCTCGGTCCTCGCGTTAAACTTCACACCGTGCGGGCAGCCCAAGTACGCTTCGGTGCAATCCGCTTTCTTATACAGAGCGCATCCACTACATTCAGAAGACCCGCTCTCGCGCCTGCATTTCTCAGCTTTGCCAGCATCCATAATCTTTAAACCTCCTACTCCTAAGGAACATCGCTCCACGTTCTGCTAGGCAGTATAGCACACTTCTCCCTGCTATTATATTGCTAGCGTTTATCTCCCCACCCCCTACGGGTAGACACAGCGGAGGGACATGCCTAAATGCTTGCCAGACACAACTGTGGCCAGATAGACGTTGGTGGGTGTCACGTTCATATACAGCGT
>WRMD01000029.1 GCA_009777315.1 Candidatus Saccharimonadota bacterium | reverse complement strand
AGGGGAGTAGTCCTCCCCTCATCGTCCTCGTCGGCAAAAGCCGAGTTTGCTTATAGCAAACCAAGCGAGGACTGCTCCCCTCCTAGATAATGATTCGCCAGAAAAGGTCAGGCTACGCCTGTCTTTTCTGGCTCCAGCAAGGAAAGGAAGAAAACCTTGGTTTTCTTAGCAGGAGACAGTGGCGAAGGAGGGCGTTTACCTCTGTCAATTTGTGTGATAACCACTGGCACTATTGACTTTTGACGTCGAGTGTGCTATAATGGAGTAGAATGGGGGGATTATTTACCTCAAGAGGTCAAACCTAACACTTTAGCACCTAGTACATTAACATGTTGTTATATTCACCAAATATTCAGAAAAGGAGTGGTTTTATGAAAAAGTTTTACTACTGCACAGCGAGGGCTGCCTGGAGGCTGATTTTAGCTACACTCATCTCTGCTATTATGCTACTTCCAATTAATGCTGCTTTAGGTATGCTTCCGGCAGGAGGAGACACGAGCATAGACTTTATAATATACTGGACGCCACGAGTCTATGCAGCCATGGCTGCTTTGTGTATAGCCTTGGAAGCGTTGAGTATTTATGCTCGCACTTACGCCTCGTTGTCAATTTCGGACAGCGAAGTGGTGTTTCGGCGGGGCTGGCTTTCCAAAAGTACGACAACCATCCCGGCCCGGAAAATTCGTTCCTGCTCTACGCACCAAACTATACTCCAGCGGATATGTCGGACTATGAGCCTCTGCATTACAACGAGCGGCGATGGTGCCGAAATCTATTTCGTAGACGTTGACTATTCTGGTGGTCGAAGAGCATACAAGCTGCTGAATCAGCTTGCTGAAGCTTCCGGCTCCGATACCTAAGGTACTACAAGCTTGACAATAACAACATCACTTAAACCCCCGAATGTTCGGGGGGTTTTTCCGTTCGGGGAGGGTTGGGGGAATCGTGATATAATAATAGTAGTGTTAGAAGAGTTTATTGCAAAGGGTGTGACTGAGGTGAGGATAAATCCGCCGCGGGTGCGGGTGCGTGAGGGGCGACGGCTGGTGGCGTATGAGTTTGGTGGGTGGGATTTGGAGGCGGAGCTGCTGGAGTTGGCGGCAAAAACGAAGATAAATCCGGCGAAAGAGGTGCCGCAGACGGGGAGTTTTTCGCAGCATGAACGGAAGATTGAGGTGTCGTATATGCCGACGCTGGCGGGGGGAGCGTGGGCGCTGGAGATTTCGGATTTGTCGCAACCGATACCGAGTCTGGCGGAGCTCGGGGTGCCGGTGCGGAAGCGGACGGTGATTTGGAAGACGGCGGAAGAGGGGCGGGGCTTAATAATCGCGCCGCCGCCGGTGTTGTTTAAGGTGGCGGATGAGCTGGATGTGGAAGTGCAGACGATTGAGGATCGGCCACGGTATCGGCTGAAGAATGCGGATCAATATATTATAAGGAAGGATTATGCGACGCTAGCGCCGCGGGCGCTTTTGGTGGCGGTTCGGCGGCAACCGGAGGCGCTGCTGATCACGCGGTTGGATTCAAGGAGACTGGCGGAGCTGGCGTGTGACTATGCGGCGAAGCGACTGGTGCTAGCGAGCGTACCGGCGCGGGTGAAGGACGCGGAGGAGTATTTGGCGTACCTCGGGGTGCCGGAGTTTTTGTTGAAGCATATATTGAAGGTGTCGGTTGATGCTGCAAGTCTTTTATAATTCGACGCTATTAGAGCTTCCGGTGTGGTCGCTGCAGACAGCGGAGCCGGTGGCGGAACTTTTGGCGCCGATTATTGACCCGGACAAGATGCGGATAGAGGCGTTTTACGTGAGGGACGTCGACCGGCGGGAGAAGATCTTGACGCGGGGGGTGATTCGTGAGGTGGGGGTAAAAGGGATTGTGATAAATACGGAGGATGATTTGTCGGATTTGGTTGATTTGCCGAAGTTGTTGCCCTTGGCGGAGGCGGATTGGTCGCCGATTGGACGAAAGGTGTTGACGAAAAAGCAAGAACTCTTGGGGGAGGTGGTGGATTATACGGTGGCGGGGGACGATTTGTTTGTCTATCAGCTGGATGTGGAGGCGCCACGAAAGTTGCTGAAGCGGCCGAAACATCCGACGTTTTTGATTAATCGGTCGCAGATAATTGAATATGATAATGAGCGTTTTATCGTGCGGGGGTCGGAGGAGTTGGCAATCGAGGAGAGGATTGATTTTTCGGAGTTTTATAACCCGTTTAGGTCGTCGCTACTTGACTCGACCTCCCCATTCAACGCACTGCGTTGTCGACCCCTCCGTTGCTCGTTCATGGTATGTCAAATACCATTCACTCCGCTACTCAGGGATCTCCTAGCATTGCATCCGAATAGGAAGGTCGAAGGAGGATTCTAAGTGAAGGTGGCGCTTCTTTGTGACTGGCTGACGATGTTTGGTGGGGCGGAGCAGGTGCTACTCGAGCTACATAAAATGTACCCGGAGGCGCCGATTTATACGTCGCAATATCGGGAGCTAGCGCAGTTCAAAGGGGCGAAGGTGTATACGGCGGGGTGGGACTGGTTGCCGGCGAGATGGCGGAATTATTTGACGCCGCTTAGGGTGCGGTATTTTCGGAATTTGGATTTATCGCAATATGACTTGGTGATTTCGAGTGCGATGGCGGAGGCGAAGGCGGTGAGGGCGAAGCGGCATATTTGTTATATTAATGGCGTGCCGAGGTATTACTGGTCGGGGGCGAAGACGGGGCGGAAGTTGGTGGACCTCGTGGTGGGGTGTTTTAGGGGGAGGTTGGCGCGGATGGATTATTTGGCGGCGCAGAGGCCGACGCTACTGGTGGCGAATTCGTCGTCGACGGCGAAGTTGGTGAAAAAGCACTATAAGCGGCCGTCGGAAGTAGTGTTTCCGCCGGTGCCACCGCTGCCGAGCCCGGCAAAATTGCCGACGAGGGAGCCGTATTATTTGTGTTTGGCGCGGCAGGAGGCGTGGAAGAATATCGATGTGGCGGTGGAGGCGTGTCTTCGGCTGGAGCGGCCGCTGGTGCTAGTTGGTGATGGGCGGGAGCATAAGAGATTACAGAAACTGGCGGCAGGGTCAGATTTGGTGACGTTTGTGACGGGGGCGAGTCGGGCGGAGATTTGTGCGTATTTACAGGGGGCGAGGGCGCTGATTCAGGCGAGTGATGAGACGTTTGGGATCGCGGCGGCGGAGGCGCTTTCGGTAGGGACGCCGGTGGTGGCGCTTCGGGTAGGCGGGGCGCTCGATTATGTGGAGGACGGGGTGAACGGGGTGTTTTTCTTGCAGCCGACAGTGTCGAGTTTGGTGAAGGCGTTGATCTGTCTAGAGGGGTTGGATCTTGATTTTCGGCGGGTAGTGGGCTCGGCGAAGGGGTTTGGGCCGGGAGTGTTTGAAAGGGCAGTGAAGCGGTTGGTTGATAAGGGTTAGGTTTGGTTCGGGTTTTTACGAAAGTCAGTCTAGAATCGGGCGGTGCGGTCTGCTACAATTACAGGAAACTGAGAGGGAAAAGTATGAAAAAAATAGCGGTGATGACGGCGGGCGGTGACTGTCCGGGGTTGAATTCAGTGATTAGGGCGGTGGTGCTTTCGGCGGCGGCGAAGAGTATGGAGGTGGTCGGCGTGCTGGACGGATTTATTGGGTTTT
The DNA here is from genome assembly GCA_009777315.1 of Candidatus Saccharimonadota bacterium. Lineage (GTDB taxonomy): Bacteria > Patescibacteriota > Saccharimonadia > Saccharimonadales > Saccharimonadaceae > WRMD01. The sequence continues at coordinate 1,232 of WRMD01000029.1, read as the reverse complement.
GTGAAGGCAAATATATGAAGCTGGATAAGAAGACGGTGGAGGATATTGAGTCTTTGGGCGGGACGATGCTGGGGTCGTCGAATAAGGAGGCGCCGTTTCGTTATCCGTCGAAGACGAGCCCTGGTGAATATGAGGATAAGGTCGAGTGGGGGGTGAAGAATTTGAAGAAGAATGGGGTGGAGGCGCTGATGGTGATTGGTGGGGATGGGAGTTTGGACTCGGCGCGGATGATTGATGAGGCGGGGATGCCGACGGTGGGGGTTCCGAAGACGATTGATAATGATATGGTGGCGAGCGATCCGACGATTGGGTTTTCGACCGCGGTGGAGAATGTAGTGGAGGCGATTGGTAAGTTGAAGACGACGGCTTACTCGCATCGGCGGGTGATGGTGGTGGAGATTATGGGGCGGACGAGTGGGTATTTGACGTTGCATGGTGGGTTTAGCGCCGGGGCAGACGTGATTTTGTTGCCGGAAATTGAATATGATCTTTCGGCGGTGGCGGAAAAGGTCAAGGCGATCATGAAGGGCGGCAAGCGGTATGTGGTGGTGGCGGTGAGCGAGGCGGCGAAAGAGGTCGGCGGAGAAGAGGTGGTGAGCCGGATTGTGGCGGATAGTTTTGAGTCGAAGCGGTACGGGGGTGTGGGTGCGAAGTTGGCGCATGAGCTAGAGGTGTTGACCGGGCACGAGGCGAGAGCGACGGTGCTGGGGCATACGCAGCGGGGCGGGGCGCCGAATGCGTTTGATATTATGTTGGGGGCGAAGCTGGGGAGTTATGCGTTTGATTTGGTGGTGAGCGGTGAGAGTGGGGTGATCGTCGGGGTGGAGGCGGGGAGGCTGACGAAGATGAAGTATCCGAAGACGCGGGAGGCGAGGTTGCTTGATGTGGGTAAGGATGATTTGATGCGGACGGCGAGAGATATGGGAGTGTTTTTCGGAGTATCGTAAAAGAGTTAAGCAATATACCCCGCTCGCAAACAGAATAAATCCATCCCGTCTTTACGGGTGGATTTTTCTTCCCCCTCGGCTAGCCGCCTGCGGGACGTTGCTCGAAAGTATATTGCTTAACTCTTTTACTGATGCTCCCTCTACCACCTCCACATTTAACCCATCCTCCCCACCCCCTACGGGTAGACACAGCGGAGGGCGTAGCTACTTATCTTGGTATGGCTACCAACTGTTATAATGAGCGACGTGCTGGTCGCGCCAGGATATGCTGCCTGGGTTGCTGAG
>WRMD01000028.1 GCA_009777315.1 Candidatus Saccharimonadota bacterium | reverse complement strand
CCCACCCCCTACAGGTAGACACAGTGTCCAGCCCATGAGGGGAGTAGTCCTCCCCTCATCGTCCTCGTCGGCAGAAGCCGAGTTTGCTTATAAGCAAACCAAGCGAGGACTGCTCCCCTCTTAGATAATGATTCGCCAGAAAAGAAAAGCCGCCCTGCTAGGGCGGCGGAGTATGGCTTAGGCCGATAATTTACTTGTTGACTGCGCTGGCTGCGGCGGCAGCTTCGGGATGCGCGGCGTTGATTTCGGCGATGGTGGCTTCGGCGGTCTTCATAGCCTGCTGGATAGCTTCTTCGGGGTTTTCCGATCCTTTGGCGGAGGCTATCCGTTCAGTCATAGTGGTGTGCGCCTTAAGTATGGCGCGACTATAGGCTTCGGTGCTAGCCAGGGTGTCGGTCGGCTTGGCCTGCGGGGCAGGGGCGGCGTATTGGCTCATGTTTTGACGGGCTTCGGCGCCCATCTGCATAGCTCTCGTTACGGCTTCCATAAGGCCCGGGGGCAGCTGTCCACTCTGGATGGCAGCCATTAGGTCAGCTTCGGTCAGAGGTCCGGCGCTTACCAGTACGCCATCAGGCATACCGTATACGCTGGGCGCGCTGGGAGCTTCATGAGCGTCAGAGCCCTTGTGCCGCATACAGGGTGGGATGCGGGATGCAAATAAGCGCGGAATAATGTAGCTGGCCGCTAAGCCGATGAGCATGTTCTCGAGTGCGCCATCGGTGTCGATGGTGAAGCGACCGTCTTTGCTAGTCCATTTCATATAAATCTCCTCCTGATGGGAATAGTGTAGTCGTCCTAAGCGATAAGTAAAGTTGCACGTCGCTAGGGACGCTGGTTATGAGAGTGCTAAAAAGCATACTCCCCATCTTACCATTATAGCACACCACGAGTGAAAAGTCAATGGTTTTGGTGGTTATCTGGTGGGATAACAGGGGTGGGGAGGAGGCCGCGAGGTGGCTTGCTTAATGTCAAAAAAGTAAAACCGCCCGGATAAAACAGGCGGTTTTACAAGAATATAAAGCTCTCAACCAACTTTATTCTAAGAACTCTCTCGCGTTCTTACTGTTTAGTATAGACGGAATAGGGCGGGAAAGCAAGCGGAATGCGAAAAAAGTTATCCACGGGGGTAGATCAACCGTGGATAACTTGTGAAACTTCGTAGGGGGTGTATACAACCCCACGAAACTCACCTACAGGCTAGATGTCTAAATCGTCGAGATCAGCGAGTTCAGCGCGGGTTTTCTCCGCGAGTTCGTTGCTCTCCTCAGCTGGCTCTTCAGTGATTTCAGTTTCGGAAGCTTCGACCAGTGGGGCTGGAGCTCCTTCGCGATCTTCGCGAACTGGTGGCGTATAGTCGTCGTCGCTGGCGATCTTGAGATTGTAACGGGCATCGTTCTTCATGCCGAGGGCGCGGAGCAGGGTGCGAATCGACTGAGCGTTGACGCCTTTTTTGCCGATGACACGACCGAGATCATCCGGTGCGACCTCGAGAGTGAGGAGCACGCCGCGGTCGTCGGTGGTGCGGGTTACTATTACTTTGTCTGGCTCGCCTGCCAAAGTTTTAACGATGTATTCTACGAACTGCTGGTCAATTGTCTCAGCCATATTCCTCCTTAAGTTGATGATTGTAGTATAGCATGCTAGCTATGCCACGCGCAATAGTGTAAAATACAGATATGACGGAGGTAGCGTTAAGGCAAATCTTGGCCGGATTCGCGGAAATAGGGCGGATTAAGGCGGATTCGATTGAAATCGGTGAGCCAATGAGGGGGTATCGGAACCTGTCGTATAAGGTGGGTGATGATATGAATCTGATAATCGCCAAGCGAGAAGAGTGGGTGATTCGACGGCTGGATTTGGCGGACTGGTATGGGGATTATGCGGCGAAAAAGGGGCTAGCGACGAGGAAGCGAGTGGGGCGGGGGACAGCGATTTTGAAGTCGCCGAAGACGGGGCGGGAGGCAGGCTACGCGCGTCTATATAATTATCTGCCGGGGGAGACGATTCCGTGGGAAGCTTGGTCGATGAAGCATGTGAAGTTACTGGGGTGGGCGATGGGGGATTTGCATCGGGTTTGGCGCACGTCGCCGGAAAATATGTATACGTTGCCGGACGCGATTGATGGCTTGGTAGAGTTGATGGGGCAAATACAGAAATACCTGACACAAGAGGAAGTAGTGCGGGCGCTGGAGGTGAAGCTGGGGGTGAAAATGTTCGGTCGGGCGCCGGATTTCTTTGTGAAAACAGGTATGGGCTTGGATAATTTGCGGGAGCTGCCGAAACAGCCGTTGCACCTGGATCTGGTGCGGGGGAATGTGCTGTTTCGCGAGGCGAAGAAGAGCGTGGACGCGAAATGGGTGATGGACGGGGTGGAGCTGTCGGGGATAATTGATTTTGAGAAGGTGGCGAAGGGGCCGGTGGTGCTGGATTTGGCGCGGACGTATGCGTTTTTGATGGCGGATTGCAATAAGCCGCCGGTGAAGATCGCTAAGTACCTCTGTTATGATGGGTATTATAAGCGGAGTGTGTCGAAGCGGATTGTGATACCGAGTTGGCTGACGAATTTGTATTTGTTGCATGATTTTTATAAGTTTTTGCGGCACAATCCGTATGAGAGCCTCGAGGAAAATTATCATTATAAGCGGACGCGGGATATTTTGAAGGAACGCGGGGTGCTGGAAGTGAAGCGGCGGAAGTAAAATGCCCCGCGAGTAGCGGGGTGCCTGCGGTGTGTGGTATACTCTTATCAGATATTAAGGAGGTAAGCCGTGGCAGCAAAAGCCGAACGGGCGTGGCGCAAGCGTCAAATTAGTCAGGGTGGCTTAATCGAGTTGGGTGAGAAATTGCGTGCCCAAGGGAAAAAGATAGTCTTTACGGCCGGGTCTTGGGATCTGATGCACGTAGGGCAGACCAGATATTTGGAGGAATGTAAAGCGCTGGGGGATGTGCTGGTGGTCGGGGTGGTCGGCGACAAGGCGATTGCTAGGGTGAAGGGGCCGAATAAGCCGATTTTGGGGGAGAAAGTGCGAGCGGAAGTGGTGGCGGCCTTAAGGGCGGTGGATTTTGTGACGATAACGCCGGAGCCTTCGTGCCAGGCTAGCTTAGGCCTCTTGAAGCCGGATGTTTATGTGACGGTGAAGGAAGATTGGGCGGATAAATACAAGGAGTCGCCGGAGTATAAGACGGTGACGGGGTATGGCGGGGAGGTGCTGGTGGTGGATCGGCAGAGTACGAGTATTTCGACGACGAAGATTATGCAGCGGGCGATTGGCGGGAGTTTGTCAGATATGCTGAAAGATTTTATGAATTATCGCAAGGATCCGTTGAAGGAGTAGTCGTGATTGCAAAGTCAGAGAATATCATGGACGACATCAATAGCTTGTCTGAGCAGGAGAAGCAGATTGCGTACCGGGACGCTCGGCTAACCGGCAACTACAACCGCATCTGGCAAGAAGTCGGCAAGTGTTGTTTTTGCGATATCAGAGAGAAATATGTGTTTTTTGAGCGAGATAACGTGATTATGACCGTATCGCTCTACGCTTATATCGATGGGCATCTGATGATTGTGCCGCGGCGGCATGTGCGGTCGGTGAAAGATTTGTCAGTGGTGGAGTGGGACGCGGTGCGCGAGATGATGTACATCGCGAAGAAGATTATTCGCGAGGTGTGGGGGATTAAGAGTGTTCAGTATATACAGAAGGAGGGCGCGGATTCACAGGGTACGGTGCAAGATCATCTGCATTGGCATGTGGTGCCGTTTGATGCGCCGGATTTGTCGACCTGGAACTACCGCAAGCTGGAGTATACACCTCTGGAAAGTGCCGCGAAATATCGGGCTCTGGCTCGCAAGATGGATCGTTTGAGTGAGAGGTTTGATGAGAAGTACCGGTAGACGGTATTTTGTGTTGGCGCCACGGGAGATGAGCGGGGCGAGGGTGCGAGGGCTGCTGAAGGAGCTCTTAGCGCGACGGCCGGTGACTTTTGGCGTGGCGGAGGAAGAATATGTGGCCGGATTTGAGGGGCAGCCGCAATTTAAAACATTAAAATTGGATGAAATCAAGAGTCTGGCGGAGAAGTCGGGTGGCCGGGTGACACTGTTGCCATATAAGCAAAAAGATGTGGTGAATGTGGTGCGGGGGCTAGATTTTGATAGGGCGATTGTGGTGAACGGGTCACACCATCGATCGTTTCATCTGAGGCCGGAGTATGAGGCAATTATTGAGAAGGGGGCGACGGTGAAGTATGTGTCGCCGTTTGTGGATGAGGTGGAGGCGCGGGGGTTTGCGGAAGTACATAGGCACGAGCACTCTGTGCCGGGAACCATTAAAGAACTTGCGCCTGATAGCGCTATTCGCAGCTTCCTAGCCAAGGTTGCGTCCAGGGCATTTATAACGGACTTTCAGACTGCGGCACTCATCATGGGTGTTCGGGGTGTCCCAGTCGCCGTGTCTCACAATGTAGTCACGCCCTATGAGACCTACGCGTGGCACTATGGGCTGAGTCGCGAAAAGCATAAGTCGCCACCGGGAGATAGTGCGCATTACGATACGGTTCATGCTGAGACAGCGGCGTTGATGAAGGCTGGTGTCGCGGCTAAGGGTGGCAAGTTATACATGCAAACCTTTCCTTGCCCGCATTGCGCACGGAATATCGTGTTTGCGGGGATTCGTGAAGTGATCTATGAGCTGGACTATGGTGACGATTACGGATATGAGCTGTTTGACAAAGCCGGTATAAAATACCGCAAGTTCGACGAACAGCCATAATCCATCCTCCCCACCCCCTACGGGTAGACACAGCGGAGGGAGAAGCCTTGAATCTTGGTGCTGCTGTTTGCACCTGGACGAATGAGCGTGTCAGTTGGAGCCGTATTAGACACATTTGTAGTTGACGCAGGGGAGGGAGCCCACCAAACCGGAAATGTTGACTGATAGAACAGCCCATTATTAGGAAGGGGACGAAATGCACCTGCCGAGACAGTGGCGAAGGAATAACCATCCCCCGGCTAAGCCGGGGGATTTTCAGATGCGGGCATAGCCCTCGGTTGCTAGCAGACACCTCAAGGTGTCACTCGGCCTGTCACTTGCGATTTGCTATTACTTTCTACCCGTAAACG
>WRMD01000027.1 GCA_009777315.1 Candidatus Saccharimonadota bacterium | reverse complement strand
CAAGCGAGGACTGCTCCCCTCCTAGATAATGATTCGCCAGAAAAGGTCAGGCTTCGCCTGCCTTTTCTGGCTCCAGCAAGGAAAGGAAGAAAACCTTGGTTTTCTTAGCAGGAGACAGTGGCGAAGGGTTCTCGCTCCTCCTTCGCCACTGTCGGATCGGACTTCTTCTATCCTAGCCCTACCCACGGTCTATATACCAGGCCTATGGCTTATTGGAGCGTGTCGTCACTTTTCTCAGACTTTCTCATGCCTCGGATGGGTATAACGGAAGGAGGTGTTTCGTTCCCCGCTGGCGGTAGCACCAAGCCTGAAGCCTTCTCCCTCCGCTGTGTCTACCCGTAGGGGGTGGGGTATAAGACACTAGCTTTAAAACAAGCGCGCCGAGGCATAGTTTCATGAGGAACGTCCCGGAGGTTGGCAGACTGAGGTAGAAGCACATTTTAGTCCGTGGCGACGGATTAAAATGATGCTGTGTCCGAATGAAATCCTATGCCCGGCAGCTGGTTTTGAAGCTTTACTTATTGTCCGAGCCTAGCGAGAAAGATAAAGTGGGGAGAAACCTCTGTGTCTTAGGCCCCTAAAACATCTTCAACTTATCCGGCTTAAAACCCAAATGCTCCCGCGCCCGCTCCGTCACCTTCCTCCCCCGCGGCGTCCGCTCCAAAAACCCAATCTGCATCAAATACGGCTCATAATAATCCTCAATCGTCGCCGGCTCATCCCCCGTCAGCGCCGCAATCGTCGTCAGCCCCACCGGTCGCTCACCATATTTATCATGAATTGTCAAAAGCATCGCCCGATCCGCCGCATCCAACCCAAACTCATCAATCTCCAGCATCTGAAGCGCCGCATTCACCGTCGGCGCATCAATCACGCTCGAATTATGAATATCCGCATAATCCCGCACCCGCTTCAACAGCCGATTTGCAATCCTCGGCGTCAGCCGCGCCCGCGTCGACAACAGTTCCGCCGCCACCGCCTCCAACTTCACCCCCAAAATCACACTCGACCGATCAACAATCCGCGCAATCTCCGGCTCCGTATAATATTCCAGCCGATGCACAATCCCAAACCGATCCCTCAGCGGCCCCGCCAACGCCCCTGTCCGCGTCGTCGCGCCAATCAACGTAAACGGCGGCAAATCCAACCGCACACTCCGCCCCGCCGGCCCCTTACCAATCGTAATATCCAGCTTAAAATCCTCCATCGCCGAATACAAAATCTCTTCCACCCCCCGATGCAGCCGATGAATCTCATCAATAAACAAAACATCATTCGGTTGCAAGCTCGTCAGAAGCGACGCCAAATCCGCCGGCCGATCAATCGCCGGCCCCGACGTAATCCGATAATTCGCCCCCATTTCCCGTGCAATCACCCCCGCCATCGTCGTCTTCCCCAGTCCCGGCGGCCCATACAGCAGCACATGTTCCAGCGACTCACCCCGCTGTTTTGCCGCCGCGATCGCCAGCCCCAAGTTCGTTTTTAGCCTCTCCTGCCCGATATATTCCTTAAACGACTGCGGCCGCAAGGTATTTTCTAATACCTGCTCCTCCGGCGTCTCCTTCGCCTCCGCCTCCACAACTCGCTCAATCGGCATACCCTATTCTAACACACCTCTGGCGGAGAACCCACCCACCCCAAACTAAAAGCCTCGCTCGCGCGAGGCCTTATAGCAAGCTATCAATAGTAAGAGTCATCACCAAAGCAAGCCCTAATCCAGCTCCCCGACAAAAGACAGATTCATCAATTCCCGAATCCGTTTCTGCCGCTCGCCGTTCTTTAGGTTCGTCTTCATCACCTGCGCTAGCACCCAGCGAAACTTGACCATCGCACATGCCGAGGTCATATTTCCTGTCGGTATCGCACCGGCCTCCACCGCCGATTTCCCCGGACCATACTCTGTATTCGTCGTCGAATTCGCCGGAAATTGGCTCGTCACTAGTACAGGTTTACCAAAGCTCGAAGCCTTCGCAATAAACTCCAGTAGCGAAAACGGCCCCTGGTCCGGCACATTGCCCGCGCCAAAAGACTGCAGTATCACGCCATGACAGAACTCGTTACTTATCAAGCTATTCAAGAAATGCGTTTCCAGCCCTGGTATCAGCGAAATCTGCACTATATTTGGCGCAAATTCAGCTATCAGCTCGATGTCATCCTTTATCTCTGGATTACGTCGCTTCGCCTCAGGAAACAGCTCCACAAATTTAGTAAGTCGAGCCAAACGTGGAAAAGCCGGCGATTCAAACGCGTCAAACTCACTTTCGTGTCGCTTTTGCGCCCTCGCCCCGCGGAATACCGCATGGTCAAAACACAGCGCAACTTCCGCTAAATCCGAACACGCCACCATAAATGAGCGCATCAAATTCGTTCGCGCGTCGCCATGCTTCACGCTTGCATCGGTCTGCGATCCGGTGAACACCACCGGTACGTTGAGATTCTTGCCCAGAGCGAGACTCACCGCCGAAGACGAAAAATGCATAGTGTCGGTGCCATGAGCCACCACAAACCCGGCATACCCTTCGTTGCGGCGGTCATATATCGCCTGTGCTATGGCTATCCAGTCATCCGGACAGAAATTCGTACTGTCCTTGTTGAGTAATGTCACGAAGTCAAACTCCGCAATCTCGTGTAAGTCTGGTGCAATTTTTAGGAAATTATCCGGATTCTCCGGTGGTAGTAGTATTCCTGCCTCATTCGGCCACATGCCGATCGTGCCTCCGGTGTAGATTAAACAGATTTTCTTCATTGCAATAGCCCTCCCTATTGATAGTTTGTTAAAAATTCTATTGGGACAAACGTCCCATTCTACTACTATTGTAGCACAAGCGCTATCAAAAGTCAATACTATTTACGCTTATCTTTGGGCCTAACAGGGGTGCAAAACCATCAAAATTATGCCAAAATACTTACTTTTCAACCAGTATTTGCCCCGCCTCTTTCCTCCCCACCCCCTACGGGTAGACACAGCGGAGAGTAAGACCAAAACGCTTGGAGTTGTTTGCGCTGGTAACGCCTGGGCGGATACTTGTTGCATCCTGGATGATGTAGGGTGCTATCGTATCTGAAGCAAGAGATGATACCCACCACTGTGCGCGGCTAGATTGGTAGTCCATCCCATTACCTGGAGGGAAGCCACCACTTGAGACAGTGGCGAAGGAGATGAGGATGACCCCTGTTGTAACAGGGGTGGGGGCTTGGGATATAATTCTCTCTACTCTACAGTATAGCACACTCGACGTCAAAAGTCAATAGGTTGTGCTTATTTTGGGTTAACTTGAAGTCTTCGAGGTCCTCCTTCGCCACTGTCTCATCAGGCAATATACGCGCGGCGGAAGGCATAGTTAACCAATCAATGGGCGCTTGGTGGTGGGGCTCATCTATCGGTGAAGACATAAGCAACTCTTCTACGTATTTATGGACAACTGTTGTTGGCCCGGGTGTCTTCGTCTATTATCAAAGTTATGCCTTCTCTCTCCGCTGTGTCTACCCGTAGGGGGTGGGGAGAAGCGTGATATACTATAGATAGAATATGGGTGTGTCAAGAAGCTATTCGCACATTACGAAGCAGCGACGGACAGAGCCGGAAGGACCCGAACAACCATGAGGAGGTGAGGTGGTATGACGGAGACGAAGGACACGAGAAGCGAGGAGAAGTTGAATTGGATGGTGTTTTGGAACAATTCGATTGGGCAGTTTGGCGGAGTAGTGGATATGGGCCTCAGTGAAGAGGAAGCAAGGAAGATCGTGGCCAAGAACAACGGCAACCCGGAGGCGAAATACAAATACGAGTGCAAAGAAATATGACCTGCGCTAAGCCTGCTGCTGACAGCCCCCGCCGAGCGGGGGCTTTGCCTCATGTTGCCCTTGCGGTTGTGAACGTGGTTTTTGTGGAGATTGTCTCTTATTGGCTTTAAGAGCTTTGGCTTTTAAGGGCGGCGTGGACGGCGGATTTGTTTTTGTCGATGAGGTCGGCACGAGCTTCGATCTCGACGTGGGCGAGCTCGATGGCGCGACGGAGGTCGGTGCGCTTTTCGAAATCGTCAAAGAACCTGGTGAAATCTTTGGCTTCGGCGTCGGTTTTGAGGGTGCGGCCGAGGAGGCGGGGGTAGTAGTCGAGGCTTTGGCTGGGTCCGAATTGTTCGTCGAGGTATTTCCAGTTGGCCTTGCACCAGTCGAAGGCGAGCTTGGTGCCGAGGGGGTTTTTGAGGACGCCGGCAAACCACGAGAGAGCGTCCTGCTGGCGGATGAAGGAGGGGTCTTTGGTGCGCTCGAGGAACTCGGCAAGGTGTTTAGGTTCGCTAGTGGCGGTGAGGCCGATCATGAGGTCGTCTTTGAGCTCGGGGTCGGTGACCTGTTGGTAGAAATCGGAGAGGCGGGAGACGGTTTCGGGGGCGTAGAGGTAGCGGCATTTGGCGGTGAGGATTTGGGGGCGGACGTTGGGGTCGATTTGGTCGACGGGGACGTTGTCGAAGATTTGGACAGCGGAGCTGACAATGGAGGGCTCGCCGGCCATGACGAGGAGCGAGATAATGCGGGCGCGGAGGTCGATTTGGTCTGGGGTGTCGCCGTCGCGAAGAATCCAGCCGAGCTGGTCGAAGAGCGGCTTGGTGAGGCGAGAAATCATATTATGGAAGAGTTTTTCAGGCTCGGAATCGTGGTCGAAGAAGGGTTTTAAGACCGAGATACTGTCGAGGGCGGCTTCCCAGAGGATGCGATCGGTTTCGCCGGCGAGGCAATTTAAGAGGGAGAGGAGGGCGGTGGCGGGGATTTCGCCGTCACGGACGAGGAGCGGCCAGTCGAGGAGGAGCTGGACTTTGTTGGGGAGGAGGCGGGACTGCCAGGCGGCGATTTCGGCGTCAACGTCGGGTTTGAGGGCGTAATAGCCGGAGCAATCGGAGCGAAGGGGTGGGAGGGGATATTCGGAACCTCTGTTTCTTTCGTCGAGGACGAGGCGGCGTTGCTTGCCAGCGTGGAGGCTGCCTTGTTCGTTACGGGCGACTTCGACGACCGGGAAACCAGGAGTGTCGAGCCAAGGGGTCATGAAGGGCTCGACTTCGGGGCCGAAATGTGGCCAGAGGTCGGCGGCGGTAGTGGCCTTGTAGGCGTTGGCTTGGAAATACTTGTGGATACCGGCGAAGAAACGGTCGTCGCCGATGGAGAGGCGGAGCATGTTGATGAGGCAGGCGCCTTTGGAGTAGACGATGGCGCCGTCGAAGAGGGTTTGGATTTCGGCGGGGTCGTCGATAGGCTGGCGGACGGCCTGGACTCCGGGCAAGAGGTCGCGGTTCATGGCGTAGCTGCGTTTGTCGGTCCAGAAATCTTGCCAGACTTTCCATTCCGGGTAGAGCTGGTCGAGGCAGACAGCCTCCATGAGGGTGGCGAAAGATTCGTTGAGCCAGAGGTCGTCCCACCAGTTCATGGTGACGAGGTTGCCGAACCATTGGTGGGCGACTTCGTGGACGATGATCGCGGCGATGTATTTTTTGGTGGCGAGGGCGGCGGTCGGCTCGCAGAGGAGGGCGGATTCGCGGTAGGTGATGAGGCCCCAGTTTTCCATGGCGCCGGCTTCGAAATCGGGGAGGGCGACTTGGTCGAGTTTGGGGAGGGGATAGCGGGTGGAAAATTTTTCGGTGAAGAAATCAATGGCGTCCTGAGCGGTTTGGTTGGCGAACTCGAGGGCGGCGAGGGGGTGGTGTTTGGTGGCGTAGGTGGTGACATGTATGCCGGTCTGGCTGATGGCGGTGACTTTTTGCATGTTGCCGACGACCCAGGCGAGTAAGTAGGTGCTCATGCGCGGGGTGGTGCGGAAGACATTGCGGACGCGGCCGTTGTCTTGGGCGGCTTCTTTGTAGCTAGGGGTGTTGGAGATGGCGTGGAGGCCGGGTTCGTGGGTGAGGTTGAGGGAAAACTGGGCTTTGGCGGCGGGCTCGTCGATGCAGGGGAAGGCGAGGCGGGCGTAGTGGGACTCGAATTGGGTGGCGACCACCGGTGGGTTGGGGCGATCGTCGCCGACAGCGAAGGGTTTGGGCTGGGTGACGTAGCAGCCGTGCATGCGATCTTGGATTTTGGCTTCGAAATCGATCTGGACTTCGGCGCCAGGGACGGTTGAGAGGTTGGCGATGGTGATGACATGGTTGTCGTACTCAAAGTGCATGCGGTGGCTGTTGATGAAGACGTTGATGATTTTCATGCCTTCGGCGTGGAATTTGATGGTTTCGGCTTTGATGTCGCCGGTGATTTTGGCGCGACCGATGATGGTTCTATGTTCGGTGCGGAGGTCGAGGCCGAGCTTGTAGGTTTTGGGTTCAAAATAATTAAGAAAGCGTTCAATCATGTATCTATTGTAGCATGAGTTTTCAGATACGGAGGCGATGAGGTTGCTTCGTGTCCACCCACCAAGGTACAGAATTACCGCCGCTCGACGGGTTCACTACCGTTCGGTGGACACTTCCCTCGCACCCGTCCAGCCACCCCAAGGCTTGCCTTGGGGACCCCGGGTTACGGGTTTCGGTCGTTCACCTCCTCCCCGTTGGTCGGAGAAGCCCCCTCAGGTAGTGATTCCCGCACGCGGCTTAATACTTATACTTGATGCGCTGATGTTGGAATATCCTCCTTCGCCACTGTCTCCATGGGCTGGTTAAACCCCAGCGACGGCTTACACGCTCCGTCGACCTGGATACTTCTATGGAGTTCTACTCTCGGATCAGACACTGGTGCCATCGCTACTAATATCTGGGG
>WRMD01000026.1 GCA_009777315.1 Candidatus Saccharimonadota bacterium | reverse complement strand
ATTTAACCCATCCTCCCCACCCCCTACGGGTAGACACAGCGGAGGGCGTAGCTACTTATCTTGGTATGGCTACCAACTGTTATAATGAGCGACGTGCTGGTCGCGCCAGGATATGCTGCCTGCGTTGCTGAGATTAACGATGAGCCCCACCCGTGGTGACTATTTGAAGATTGGACGCCTAGGCCGTCGGGACGAAACCAACCATTCGTGACAGTGGCGAAGGAGGAGGTTTCGGGGGTCTCTAGAGAGAGGGTAGAAACTTTATAAAGTTCCAACTCTTCTTCGCCACTGTCGGAGTGGGTGAGTCCCAACCTAATCGCGGCGTTATCTATCAGAATGTGAACTCCCCTTATTGGAGTTCTTCCATGTCTATAATACCAAGTCCGGCCCGCTTATCTCTTAACAGCACAAGCATTACTCCAGGTGTGGGCGTATCTAGCTATGACAAGACCACTGGTTCATCCCTCCGCTGTGTCTACCCGTAGGGGGTGGGGAGTTGCAGAAAGCAAGCAACTTTGTTAAAATAATCTCATAAGGGGCGCTAGAAACCCCTATGTGGTTTGTTTAGTCGGTCGTAAGACCGACTAAACTAGTCTTGTTCCGTCAGCTCAGTGATTTTCAATAAACCAAATAGTAAAACTACCTGCTTGTATTTACTCATGTAAACCTCCTTCCTAAAACTGGACCCCTAAGTTACACTCTAGCAATACAACCCGTCTAACGAAGTCCATAAAGAGGGTGATCAAACCTCTAGGACCTAGCTAAATCAGCCCCCAACCACACAAGGGAGAGTCTAGCAGAGGGCTAACGCCCTCCGCAACCATAACCCTTGTAGCATTTTGTCTCTGAGGCCTCAGAGGCGGAAAACTGCAAAAACAGAAGAATGATTCCTATTAAGGAGGGGCGATTTGAGCGGTGATTTAAGCGTAAACACTTGACTTTTTTGACGGTGTGTGCTATACTGTAGAATAGAGAGAATTATACCAAAAAATCTAACCCCTGTTGTAACAGGGGCAGAACAAAGAGTAAAGGACGCCCGGAAGAGAGCGTCCCAAGAGGGGGTATAGGAGGTTTTCATTCAGATGGTTACGCAATCGATTTGGTTACGCAATCGATTCATGGTCGACTTGCCCGAGGCGGTTGACAACTTCTAACAGGGCGGACTCGAGGATGGATTCGTCGCGCTTGGATTGGGTGCTGGATAAACATGCGAAAACGAGGAAAGAATCAAGACTGTCGGCGGTAAAGCGCCAGATCCGGCTGACACCCGGTAGCGGGAGTTCTACGTCGATCGTTTTGTCGTCGATCGCGTGGTATGGTTTGCCGCATTTTAACATGAGGCTGATCATGACTTCGCAAGTGGCGTCTTGCTTGTGTAGGTCGCCTGAACTCAGGGGGCCGAAAGTTTCCTGGACGCTGAAGAACTTGCCGATTGTACTGGCGAGGGCGGGCTCGTTCGTGGGTGAAATGAGCAGAGAAAACACGCCGGATAAGTCGGAGGTGACAGCGTCCAAGATGGCTTGTCCGAAGAGGTTGGCGATTTGTTTTAACTCTGATTGGTTCATGTAAATAAACCTCCTTTCTAAGGTAGGCCGAGTGGCCGGTCTGGTTGATGCGGGGTCGGGGTGGTTGATGCGTGTGAGACCTGATCTAACCCTAATCAGAGTGTAGCATAGCCGGGTGACTAGGGGAACATGGCTTGGATGGCGGCGGTGTAGATGGATTTGGCTAGACGGCGGCCGGAGGGGATTTGTTCGATGAACTTACCCATGGCGACGCCGGAGTTGATTTCCATGATGAGGAGTTCGCCAGTGGTGAGCTCGGAGACGTCGATGGTGGCGAAGCGGAGGTTGGTGGCGTGGGCGGATCTTTGGGCGAGGTCGGCGAGGCGGCGACGGAGGTCGGCGTGGTGAGGGTTGTGGGGGTCGTCGAGGAGGAAGGCTTGGGCGCCGTGGGTGAGGTTATGTTTCCATTCGCCCTCGGTGCGGGTTTTGCCGTAGATGAGCTTGACTACGCCGTCTAGGAAGAAGACGCGGTATTCGTGAGGGACGTCGTAGAAAGGGCAGAGGCTGATGGTGGGGTGGGTGCGGAAGAGAGTGGTGATGGCGCGCTCGAGTTCGGGGTAGGTGTCGCAGAGGTAGATGCCGCGGCCGCGATTGCCGTGGTTGGGTTTGGCGACGAGGCGTTGATGACGTTCAAAGATGGCTTTGACTTCGGGCCAGACGCCGCCTGCGGGGACGTAGGTGGGCAGGCGACCGGGGTTGAAGATGAGATAGTGCTCGATGGTTGGGATGTTTTGGGATTTTAGGACGGAATAGCAGGCGTATTTGTCGTCCATGAGGAGGCCGGCGGCTTGGGGGTTGAGGTCGAAGCGGTTGGAGATGATATGGCGGATTTTGCCGTCTTTTTCGAGTTGGTAGACCCAGTTTCGCGAGAGGCGAGTGAGGTTGATGCCGAGATCGGTACAAATCTCGGCGATTAGCTCTGGGAAGGGATGTAGGGTGGAATTCATGCTAGAATTATATCATGGAGACTATTTCGTTTGGGGGCATTGATGAAATAACGAATACGGATTTGTCGGGGGTGAAACCAGACGACGAGGTGGGGGTGATAACAAAAATGACGTCGGGGGTGAAGCGGCCGGAGCGAGTGAATATCTTTATTAACGGTAAATATGTGTTCAACCTGGATGTGTCGCAGGTGGTGGAATATAAGGTCAAGGTGGGGCAGCTGGTGCCGCCGAAACGGCTGGAGGAGCTGAAAAAGGCGAGCGAGTTTAATCGGTATTGGCATATGGCGCTGGAGAAGGCGCTGAGGCGGCCGCACAGCGAGCGGGAGATGAAGATATATCTGGAGATGAAGACGCGGAAACGGACGCTAAGGGTGCGGTACCGGACGGGGAAGTATGTTGATAAGGTGATGGAGGGGATGGATCCGCTGCTGGTGGACGTGATTATCAAGCGGTTGAAGGAGAAGAAATACCTGAATGACGAGGTGTTTGTGAAGTTTTATTCCGGGACGCGGCGGGTGCAGAAGGGGATGAGTTCGCGCAGGCTGGCGATGGAGTTACGGTATAAAGGGGCGACGGATGAGCTGATTGAGCCGGTGATGAAAGAGCGGGATGATGAAGAGGAAATCGAGAAGGTGATAGAGAAAAAGAAGAAAAAATACCCGCCGGAGAAGTTGTTTCGCTATCTGGTGGGGCAGGGATTTGATTTTCAGTTGATTCGTAGTAAACTAGAAGCAGAATACGGGCAGAAAGTCCGGTTTTGATAACTCTTAAGGAGGGGAAATGGATAGAGGGAAACTAAAAGCACGAGCAAAAGAAGGAATAAAGGGTAAAATTGGGATCCTGTTCCTGATTTATCTGGTGTATGTCGCGGTGGCGTCGGCGTTGTCGTACTTCACGTGGGGCCTAGGTTCGTGGCTAGTGACGGGTGGCGTGATGTTGGCATTCTGCAACATATACCTGGCGATTTTGAGTAAAGACAAGAAGCCGGAAGTGAAAGATTTGGCGTTTGGGTTTACCGGCGGCAATTTTGAGCGCGGGTTCTTTGGCTACATTCGCTACACGGTGTTCGTGTTCTTGTGGTCGCTCTTGCTCGTTATCCCGGGTATCGTGAAAAGCTACGCCTATAGCCAGATGTTCTTTATCTTGGCGGACAATAAGGGTATGAGCGCGGGTGAGGCTCAGAAAAAGTCGATCAAGATGATGGATGGTCATAAGATGGAGCTGTTTGTGCTACATCTGTCGTTTATCCCATGGTTCCTGTTGGGTGCTATCACCTTTGGTATTGCGTTTGTCTGGGTGATTCCGTACTTTGAGGTGACGCTAGCGGCTTACTATGAGCAGCTGAAGAAAGGCGCGGTGAAGAAAGCTGCGGCTTAAGGATAGCTTCTACGGCTTAGCCTAAGATTTGAGGACGAAGAAAACCCGACTCCATAGAGAGTCGGGTTTTTGTGGAGGCGAGTATATTTCCTGTGGTGATATAGTTCAAGCAGGAATTTTAGCGAAAATGGTGGTCGGTTTCTGGAAGGTGCCAGGGGCGAGCTTACTGCAAACAAGTAGCGCGGCCTCGTTTATATCGAGTTTCTCCTCGGTTTCGGTCGACACTCCAAGTGATAGTATTACTTCCACTCCTCGAACAGGTCCTCTGGTGGAACGTCTAATCCGTGAGCCGATTGACGACACTCCCGCGCCGGTAAGAGCGTTGACTAATGGGTCAACATGGATACTGCAAATACTCTTGTCGGACTGTTTGGTGTCGCATGGGATAAACACGGTCAATGCAGGGATGCCGAAGGTGCTTTTGGTGCGCTTAACGCCGAAAACTTCGGTGCGTTCCCAGTCATTGGGGGCATTTCTTGATATGACGCCGTCGTCGTCGATAGGCACGGAAAAAGCGCGCATGACGCCTTGATTCGTGACAAGGTTTTTGACTTGGGCGGTAGCATCATTAATGCTTGGGGAAGTGGCATCTTGCAAACTTTTCCTGTTGGGGGTGGTGGAAATAAAAACTAACTTTTCTTTCATACTACATGATCCTCCTAAGGTGCGCGGGTTTTCCCGCTAGAATATTTCGCGGAGCAGGCAAGTGCTGGCGCGATGCCATATATTGTAGCATGTCTGCCGGGTAAATGCAAGTATGTTATAATTAGGGGAGTATATAAAAGCGGAGGCAGATCCGGTTGCCTGAATCTCGGGCTACTTAATTTGCCTCCCAAGAAAGGGAAGAATGATTGTCAATCCAAAGGGCAAGAGTATTATTAAAGTAGAGACTGAGTGGCTGGGGCGGAAGCTGACGCTCGAGGTGAATCGG
The DNA here is from genome assembly GCA_009777315.1 of Candidatus Saccharimonadota bacterium. Classification (GTDB taxonomy): domain Bacteria; phylum Patescibacteriota; class Saccharimonadia; order Saccharimonadales; family Saccharimonadaceae; genus WRMD01. The sequence continues at coordinate 2,230 of WRMD01000026.1, read as the reverse complement.
TTGGGGTTTCGTTCGACGGCGGCAGTGCTGGTGACCTATGGTGAGACCGTGGTTCTAGGGACGGCGATGGTGGGGGAGAAGCCGGTGCAGCTGGATTATTTCCCGCTGTCGGTGGATTATGAAGAGAAGTTTTATGCGGCTGGCAAGATTAGCGGGTCGAGGTTTATTAAGCGCGAGGGGCGGCCGAGCGATGAAGCGATTTTGATTGGGCGGTTGATTGACCGACCGATTCGACCGCTGTTTCCGAAGGGTTATCGACAAGAGGTGCAGGTGGTGGCGACGGTGCTGTCGATGGATCCGGCTTTTCGGCCGGACATGGTGGCGATGATTGCGGCTAGCGCGGCGTTGCATTTGACGGGGACGCCGTTTGATGGGCCGGTGGGGGGGCTACGAATTGGGCGAGTGGGCGGTGAGTTCAAGGCGTTTTTGAATGCTGAGGAACGTGAGGCGTCGGATTTGGACTTGGTGGTGGCCGGAGTAGGCGGTGGTGTGACGATGGTCGAGGCAGGTGCGAAAGAAGTGGCGGAAGAAGTGATTATTGAGGGCTTGGAGTGGGCGCTCGAAAATATCCAGCCGGCGCTGGCCTTGCAGGATGAGCTGAAGATGAAGGTGAAGCCGGAGTTGACTCCATATGAACTGGTGTTGCCAGATGCGAAGATTCAGGAAGAAGTGGATGCGTGGGTGGCCGGTAAGCTGGGGAAGGGGATACGCAAGTCGTACCCGGAGCGGAATGATTTGGTGCAGCGGCTACGGACGGAGTTTCATGAGGCGATGACGCGGCAAATTGAAGTGGAGAGCACGGAGGCGCTTAGCGAGGACGCGACGTTCAGTGAGGCGAAGGCGCAGTATCAGCTGGTGCGTGAGCAGTATGATGAGGCGTTTACGAATGCGATTCATAAGGATGTGCGACGGGGGATTGTTGAGGATGGTGAGCGGCCGGATGGGCGGAAATTGGAAGAGATTCGTGAGTTGTCGTCTGAGGTCGGGGTGTTGCCGCGGGTGCACGGGTCGTCGATTTTTACGCGGGGTGTGACGCAGGCTTTGAATATCGTGACTTTGGCGCCGCTGAGTTATGCGCAGATTGTGGATACGATGGAAGTGACCGATGGCGAGCGACGATATATGCATCATTATAATGCGCCGGGCTGGACGGTGGGCGAGGTGCAGCGACTACGGAGTGCTGGGCGAAGGGAAATTGGGCATGGGTACTTGGCGGAGCGGGCGCTGATGGGCGTGTTGCCGACCGCGGAAGAATTTCCATATGCGATTCGCAGTGTGACGGAGATTATGAGCCAGAATGGGTCGACGTCGCAGGCGGCGGTGTGTTCTAGTACGATGGCGCTGATGGATGCGGGTGTACCGATAAAGCGGCCGGTGTCGGGGATCGCGATGGGGCTGATGATGGATGGTGATAAGTCGTATGTGCTTTCGGACATTGCCGATGCGGAGGATTTTGCCGGGGATATGGACTTTAAATGTGCTGGGACGACTGAGGGTGTGACGGCGATGCAGATGGATATGAAGGTGCATGGGTTGCCGATTGAAGTCTTGAAAAAGGCGATTTTGCAGAGTAGGCCGGGGCGGCATGCGATCTTGGACCACATGGTGGGTGTGATTGGTGCGCCGAGGGCTGAGCTGTCGCCGTATGCGCCGCGGATCGAGAAGATTATGGTGAATCCGGATAAAATCGGGACGATTATCGGCAAGGGTGGTGAGACGATTAATAAGATTACCTCTGAGACCGGGGCAATGGTCGACATTAATGATGACGGGTTGGTGACGGTGGCTGGGACAGATGCGGCGGCGATTGAGAAGGCGGTGCAATGGATTAAGGGGCTGGTTGAGGAGCCGGAAGTTGGCAAGACTTATCGCGGTAAAGTGGTGGGGATTAAGGATTTTGGGGCGTTTGTGCAGATTTTGCCGGGGACGGATGGGATGTTGCATATTTCAAGGCTTTCGGACAAGCGAGTGGATAAGGTGGAAGACGTGCTGAAGATGGGGCAGGAAGTGAATGTGCTGCTTGAGGCGATTGATGATAAGGGGAGGTTGGCGCTGACGATGAAGGGTGTTAAGCAGTAGCCCATCTGAGTAGGGTTGGGGGCTTAGAGTCACATCTCCCCACCCCCTACGGGTAGACACAGCGGAGGGCGTAGCTACTTATCTTGGTATGGCTACCAACTGTTATAATGAGCGACGTGCTGGTCGCGCCAGGATATGCTGCCTGCGTTGC
>WRMD01000025.1 GCA_009777315.1 Candidatus Saccharimonadota bacterium | reverse complement strand
TTTGTCTGCTTTATTGCGAGCTTTAGCGAGCTAGATAAAAGGCGTGTCAAGGTACAATTCCTCTGCAACGTCCCGCAGGTTGGCAAACCGAGGGGGAAGAAAAATCCCCCTGTAAAGACAGGCGGGATTTATTCTGTTTGTGGGCAAATTCCGTACCCGATGAGCCTTTTGCTGATACGTACAGGAAGCTATTTTGCTGCTAAACCTTACTCTTGATTATCCCCTGCACCTTCCCCGGATTCGCCTGCCCTTTCGACTCTTTCATCACCAACCCCACCAAAAACCCTAACGCCTTCATCTCTCCAGCCTTCACGTCCGCCACCGCCTTCGCCGCCGCCGGCAAAGCCAACACCCGTTCAACCATCTCTTCCAGCGCTCCTTCATCACTCACCTGCAGTAGCTGCAACTTCTCCGCCACCGCCCTCGGCGATCCAACCGACATCTTTAGTAGCACCTCTTTTGCCGCCGTCGAGCTGAGCTCTCCAGCCGCCACCATCTCCGCCAACTCCAAAAGCTGCGCCACACTCGGAATCTCCGTCGAAGTCACCTCCGCCGCCAGCCATACCGAACTAAACCAGTCCGCCACCCGCTTCGCCGTCTTTGCATCCGTCTCCCCCACCACCTCGTGCATCCGTAGCGCCAGCCCATGATTATCCAGCAGCGTCTCCACCACCGCCTCACCCAAGCCAATTTTCAAGAACTCGTGGCGCAAAACCGTATGCAGCACCGGCATCTCCGCCCGCACCCCATCCACAAACCCTTCCGCTAGCCGCACCGGCGGCACGTCCGGCTCCGGCATATACCGATAATCCATCGCCTCTTCCTTGCTTCGCTGGCTCACCGTCTTCTGCTTATTTTCATCCCAGCCCCGCGTCTCCTGGCCAAACTTCTCACCCTTTTCAATCAACCCCACCTGCCGCTTAAACTCATATTCCACCGCCCGTTCCACAGCCTTAAACGAGTTGATATTCTTCACCTCCACCCGCGTTCCCAACTTCTTCGCCCCTGGCTCGGCCACCGAAATGTTCACATCAAACCGCATGTTCCCGTGATACAAATCCGCATCACTCGCCCCACTATAAATCGCCAATTTCTGCAACTCCTGACAATACTCCCGCGCCTCCCGCGCCGAATGCATATCCGGCATCGACACAATCTCCACCAGCGGCGTCCCCGCCCGATTCAAGTCCACCAACGTCTTCTCGCCCACATGCGTCAACTTTCCGGCGTCTTCCTCGAGGTGCGCATGCTCCACCCGCACCTTGCCACCCGAAGGCAACTCCACCAACCCCTCCCCAATAATCGGCTCATAAAGCTGCGTCCTCTGAAACCCACTCGGCAAATCCGGATAAAAATAATGCTTCCGATCAAACCGCGACGCCAGATTAATCTTCGCATCAAGCGCCAAGCCCAAGCGCGCTGCCAGCTCCACCGCCCGCTCGTTTAACACCGGCAACATCCCCGGCAACCCCCAATCAATCGGCGAAGCATTCTCGTTTGGCACCGCCTCCCGTGAATCATTTTTCGCCCCGCTAAACAACTTCGTCGCCGTCGCTAGCTGCACATGGCACTCAATGCCAATCGTCATCTCATACTTATTATTTTTCATACAATCTCCAAACTTCTAAGCTTAACTAAGCCCCCAACATACTCAGATGATATACAAGGAAAAGGTGAGGAGGTGGGGCTCATATTGCCCCCAAATCTTGCAGTGCCCGCCGAAAAGCCGCTAGCGCCCTTTTCGCCTGATCGTACGTCACCTTCGTCCCACGCTCATGCACGATCTGATTTCGCAGTCGATGCGCCGCCCACACCGCATTGATATTACTAAACTTCCCCCGCGCCATCTTCAGCCGCTCCCCCAGCGTCTCCCCTTTCACATGCATCTCTTTTAACGCCTCATCCAGCAATTTATCCGCGTCAATCACGCTCAACCTATAAGTGTTACTATCCAGCCGATCCAGACCATTCTCCAGCCGCAAAAACTCCGCCTGAAACTTCTCTTTATCAAGCAGCACCACCCGATATTTCGCCACCGAAATCAACACAAACACCAGCGCACCAAAAGCAAACACCCCAGCCAACATCATCAAAAGATTCGCGTCCGTCATGCTACACCCCCCTTATAAACGCCCTCTTTCGTCAGGTTCTCCATCTGTTCCGCCAGCGCCAAAAGCTTCTCATCATCCCCCCGCCAACCAATCAACTGCACCCCCACCGGCAAACCCCCAGCGGTCTCACCCGCCGGCACGCTAATCGCCGGCACCCCCACCAAAGCCGGCGGCGCCGTCATCAAATCCGCCAAATACCCCAGAAGCGGATCCCCCGCCTTCTCACCAATCTTCGGCGCCACAAACGGCATCGTTGGCGTCAACAGCACGTCAAACCTACTAAACGCCTCCCGCATCTCTTCGATCAACAGCGTCCGCACCTTCTGCGCCTTTATATAATACGCATCATAAAACCCAGCCGACAGCACATAATTACCGATCACAATCCGCCGCCTCGTCTCCGCCACAAAACTATCGCCCTTCCGATCTCGCCCATACCGCACGCCATCATAACGCGCCAGATTGCTCGCCGTCTCCGCGCTCGTCACCACATAATAAATCGGCACCGCATACTGTAGCATCGGCAAATCCACTTCCCCCACCTCATGCCCAGCTTGCTTCATCTTCTCGGCATATTCCTTCGTCCGCGCCACTACCTCCGCATCCACCCCCTCACCTAATAAGGAAGCTATCAATCCGATACGCAACTGTTGCCCATCGAGAGAGATGTCTCGAGGAGTATCGGGCTGGTAATACACATCATTAACCGAGGTGCTATCCCTCGCGTCCTCACCCGCAATCACCCGCATCACCAACCTCGCGTCATCGGCATCCCGCGCCAAACAACCCACCGTATCCGTGCTCGAAGCAAACGCCACCACCCCATATCGACTCACCGCCCCAAACGTCGGCCGCACCCCCACGATTCCGTTAAAACTCGCCGGCGCCCGAGCCGACCCTCCCGTATCACTACCGATCGCAAACGGCACAATGTCCAGCGCCAACGCCACCGCTACCGCCGATCCACCACTCGAACCACCGGCCACCCGCGTCTTATCGATCGCGTTTTTCGTCACGCCATAAGCCGAGTTCTCAGTAAAAGCCCCATGCCCAAACGCATCCATATTCGCCTTGCCAATACAAATCGCCCCTGCCTCTTCCAATTTTTTCACCACTGTTGCTTGCAAAGGCGACACAAACTCCTCCAAAATCTTCGCACTCGCCGTCGTCGGCGTCTTGAGATCCAGATAGTTATCCTTCAACGCGTAAGGCACCCCAGCCAACGCCCCCACCTCCTCGCCCGCCAAAATCTTCGCGTCAATCTCTTCCGCCCTAGCCAGCGCCCGCTCCTCCGTCAAATTCACGAATATATTATATTCGCTCGCCGCCTTCGCCTTCCGGAGCGCCTCTTTTACCATTTCCACAGCGCTCACCGACTTGCTCGCTAGCTTCATAGCACCCCTCCTACTGCGATCATCCCGTCCTTCACCTCTGGCGCCAACGCCAACAACTGCTCCTTTGTCACCCCATAATCAATCGGCACATCCGCCCGCGTCACATTCTCCAAATCAAACGTCTGATACGTCGGCTCCACACCCTCTGTATCCACCTCATTCAGTTGCGACACATACTCCAAGATCCTCTCCAGATCTTGTTGAAGATTCGTCATCTCGGTCTTGGTTAATGTTAGACCCGATAGCTCAGCCAGATGGGTCATCTCCTTGTCAGAAATCTTCATTTCGCTCCTTTATTTTGTCTCTATTATACACTATTGACCCCTGAGCTACAATCTGATATACTAAAAAAGTCAATAAAAAGGAGCAACATGTTAGCAATCCGTTTGCAACGTAATGGCCGGAGCGGTTACCCCGTCTACCGGATAGTCGTCCAGGAAGCTAACCGTCACCCACTCAGTGGTCGGATAGTATCGCAGGTCGGCTCATACAACCCACACACCAAAGAAGTCGTCCTCGACAAAGAGAACGCTGAGAAATATCTAAAAAACGGCGCCCAGCCCAGCTCGCGCGTCATCCGTATCCTCGAGGCCGAAGGCATCAAGATGCCCGACTGGGTCAAGAAATCCCCAGCCAAAGCCACCAAGACCAAGAACGCCGAAAAACTCCGCAAAAACCAACCTAAAGAAGCTCCCGTAGCCGAAGAAACCCCAACCAACGAAGTCCCAGCCGAAGAGGCCGCCCCGATAGCTGAGGCCGACGGCGCGGTCGAAACCCCAACAGCTGAAGCAGCCCCGACCGAAGCCCCAGCCGAAGCCTGAATAACCACAACCTCTTGACTTTTGACGTCGAGTGTGCTATACTGTACAACAGGGAGAAGTTTACCCAGCTTTACTTGAACATAAACTCACACTGAAATCTCAATTAATATATGGAATAGTTGCTCTTTCTTATTCGCTTTGAATATAGTATAGTGGTTATACGGGGTTTGGCGCAGTTGGTAGCGCGCGCGGTTTGGGACCGCGAGGCCAACAGTTCGAGTCTGTTAACCCCGACCAAAATTATTTTCTAAACCAAAACTAAATCTCGACAACCGACTGGATGCGTAAGTCGGCGGCTACGCAGGCAGCAAGCAAGCGGACGTTTTGACCCCCGCGACCGGAATCTTGAAGAAACATGAGCGCACCGCGACGAAGACGCTGAATTTTGTCCTGGGTGATGGCCGCAAGACCACCGCCGGCGACATCATTCCGGCGATATTTTACTTCGGTGACAAAGATTTCACCTTCCCGTTCCGAGACTATATCGAGCTCAACATATTTATTGCGGTAGTTCTGAACCAGAATCTCATGGCCATGACGAATAAGATAGTCGCGGACAACTTGTTCCGCCTGGCGACCAACACTAACGGTAGTGGCAGCAGCAGCAGCAACAACAACAGCGGCGGCGGCAGCCGACGGCACCGCTTCAAAATCGGCGCCTTTCCCCCTCCCTCTCCCCATGACCTCTCTAACCGGACGATAAAACGTGCGATGCTCAGGACAGGGGCCGCAAGCATCGAGGGCAGCAAGATGCACCGCCGTTCCATAGCCCATATGACGATCGAAACCATAATCGGGATATTTTGCGGCCAACTCAATCATGTAAGCGTCCCGAGCCTGCTTGGCCACGATCGAAGCGGCGGAAACCTCAGCGACGAGCTGATCAGCTTTTTTAAGCGTGGTCACAAAAGGCCCATAAGGCGTGTCCTTTAAAAAGTTTACCGTGCCGTCGATAGTGATATTGAGGTCGGAAGTTATATCCGACACCGAAAGCACGGCGGAAACCGCCCGAAAAGTAGCCACGCGAAGACCTTCCGAGAGGCCAATTTTATTAAGTTCGTCGATATAAACCCAGCCAAGACCGATACGGGCGTCCGTGGCGCGGATTTTAAGATCAAGCTCGGCGCGGGACTTTGGCGATAGCTTTTTGCTGTCGGCCAGGCCAGCCACCGGCTCGGCCAGACTAACGGCACCTACAAGAAGAGGACCGGCCAACGGTCCTCGCCCAACTTCGTCAACGCCTATCAGCATTATTCCGCCGGTTCAGCAGCGGCCGAGCTAGGGTTGAGCTTCTCTTCTTCCTTTGCTTCTGGGGTGTCCTGTTCGGTTTCGAGGACTTCTTCAGCGGCCTCAGCGGCGGCCGGAGTTTCGCTAGCCTTAACCTCAGCTTCAGTAGCCACAACCTCGGCCGTCGCAGCATCATCAGCCGTCGCCACCGCCGTCGCCACCTCGTCAAGAGTATTCACACTCTCTCGGTCAAAAGCTTGATTAGTGAGGCGGGCGCTCTTACCGCTCCGCTGGCGGAGATAGCTAAGGAAATTACGGCGCGTCTTACCACGAGCAGTAATCTCAATCTTGTCAATCAGCGGGCTATGGAGCATAAACGAACGCTCAACACCAATACCGCTGGAAACTTTACGAACCCAAATAGTACTATTAACCGAGTTAGGCGCGGCGGTCTTGATAACAGTACCCTGAAACATCTGCAGACGCTCTTTATCGCCCTCTTTGATCTTCTGATAAACTTTAACTGTATCACCGGTCCGAACGTCCAGCACAGCCGGCTTCTTAGACTTCGCGTCCACGCTCTGAATCATAGCAAAACTCATTTATATATTCTCCTGTTACCGACTATTCTATCACACTTGACCACATCTGTAAAGCCTAAAAACCAAGAAAAGACAAAACCCACCGGAGGTACTGGTGGGCTTTGCAACAGGGAGGATAAGGGAACTATTTCTTGCGCCTAGCAGCCGATTTCTTGGCGCGCTTACTATCCTTGTAACGGAGGGCGAAGTAGAAAGTCATGACCGCGATGGCGACGATAAGGACGAGCGCGCTAACGAGAAGATCCTCGCGACCGATGGCCATACCGCCGATACGAAGCATACCTGTACCGGGAACGTCAGCGTCATCAACAATAATTCGGAAGCTGTGGGTATACCATACGCCATCAGTACCAAGATAGCGGATAACGAGGTTGTGAACAGCGCCATCCGTCGGGCCAGAAAGGACAAACTTACAGCGGAGGGTACCAGCCACAGGATCAGCAGGAACACAATCCGTCAGCGAAACCGGGTTGCCGTTCTCAAGTATCTCAATCTGTTGAGTATTAGCATAAGACAGAACTAGCTCAACTTCGTTGCTGGAAATCGTAGTCTCGCCCTGGTCGGTGATGGGCTGACCGTTGATACTCTGCAGAATGATGCTAGGCTGGTCGACCGTCTCGGGCAAGTAGTTGATTTCAACCCAGCTACCAGCATTGACCGCAACACCATGACTATCATAACCCATCACAAAAATACGATAAAGTCCAGGCCCATTAGAAAAGTCGACCGGGATAGTAGCGATACCGGTGATACCAGAGAGATCGACGGAGCCAGCAGGAGCAACACCGGTCGGACAAGTCGGGATTTCAGCGCCAGAACAGCTCCAAGCAGTCAGGCGACTAACGTTACTCCAAGAAATCTGAACATCATATGGACTAGTACTGGTTGTCGGAGTGCCAAAAGTATCAACCGGATCGATAATCGAGAACAGCATCTGGTTGCCGACCTGCACCAGGACAGGCACCTCACCGGGCGACGCACCGATAGTTTGATTGACTACCCCGGCCGCGCCAATGGCGGCCAGGACCGAGACACTGGCTAGAAAAATCCCGAGCAGCTTCTTTTTCATTTTTTGTCCTTTTGTTGTTTTTATTTTTGCATAGGTATTGATTTGATTATAGCACGGTAATTACTAAAAGCAAGAGCTTTTTGCTCACTTTTTGAGGTCGTCGAGTTCGCTGTCCAGATCGTCGACTTCGACGTCCAGGTCATCGACCTCTTTGACCAGGCGGCGGCTCTCGGATAGTAGCTTCCGCAAAGCGGCGTTCTCTTGGCGCATCATCTCGAGCTCTTTCATGGTCGCCTCGTGAACCTCGCGCATAACTTTTTCCTGGCGATCACCTTGGATGTTGGACACAAAAGCCAGAACCGGCAAGGCGATAGCTTGAAAGCCAGCGGAAATTACGAACATGACGAACATATAAGGGTCGGACGGAGGTTGGAGGAGACCCGCAACCACGATGACAATAGTCAAGACCCAAAAAAGCCACATCGAGGACATAATGATGGCGAGTTTGCTGGCCAACCACGAGTTGAAGCGCTGAAAAGTCGAAGTGCTACGCTTTGCATTCATGCTATTATTGTAGCATGAAGAGACGTAAGGCGAATGTGATAATTTTCCACGGCACGATGTCAACGCCGTCGAGTTATTGGTATAAATGGCTAGCTAGCGAAGTCAAAAAACAGGGGGCGGACGCTCAGGTGCCGGAGTTCCGGAAGATAAATGTCGAGCCGATAGAAAGGACCGTGGAGCGGGTGTTCGATCGGGTAGAAATCGACGAAAATACGATTTTGGTCGGGCATTCGGCGGGGGCGCCGCTGATTCTGTCGGTGCTGGAGCGGCTAGAGAAGCCAGTGCGGCAGTCGGTGTTGGTGGCGGGTCCGATCAATATGCCAGGGAGTAGGTTTTTGCCGGTATTGCAACAGAAATATGACTGGGAGAAGATTAAGGCGAACGCGGGCGATGTGGTGATAGTCAACTCCGTCAACGACCAGTTCGGCTGCGACGACAAACAAGGCCGGGCGGTGTTTGACAAGCTGGGCGGAACACTAATTATCAAGAACGAGGGACATTTTGGGACAGTGCTGTTCTTGCAAAAATGTGATGAATTTCCGTTTCTACTCAGGTTGCTAGACCTATAATCCTCGAGCTGAACGTGCAACCTCAAGCTGGCGTATGACTTCGAGCTATCTTTCTCGCCAAACTTTTTGGTTTTGTTCGTTATCATTCGTTGCCGTTGCTAACACGGTAGCTAACATTTTTCATATTTTGCGTAATACTAACTGAAAAGCGAAGAAAGAAAACACCCCTGCACTAGGTTTAACAGGGGTGATTTGCATATCATTTTGGTAGCGGGAGCTGGATTTGAACCAGCGACCTTTTGGTTATGAGCCAAACGAGCTACCAGGCTGCTCTATCCCGCGATGTGCGACTATCGACTATCAAGATATGCCCGACTAGTATAGCACGGAAACTGGAATACCGCAAACCGCGCCTCCTCCCCACCCCCTACGGGTAGACACAGCGGAGGGAAAAGCCCCAGTGTTTGCCGGGAGCGTTATGCTCATTGCCTAAAACAGCTATCGTATTACGTATATACGTGAAAACAGCGCCAGCCCCAGAAAATAGTGACGGCGACCACAACCACGAATCTGTTGGGCCGATGCCATTACCAGCGTGATACATGCCACTTACGACAGTGGCGAAGGAGGCTGGCTACCCAAGACCGGTCTGTCACCAGCAAATAACCATCCCCCGGCTAAGCCGGGGGATTTTCAGATGCGGGCATAGCCCTCGGTTGCTAGCAGACACCTCAAGGTGTCACTCGGCCTGTCACTTGCGATTTGCTATTACTTTCTACCCGTAAACGG
>WRMD01000024.1 GCA_009777315.1 Candidatus Saccharimonadota bacterium | reverse complement strand
TATGCTGCCTGCGTTGCTGAGATTAACGATGAGCCCCACCCGTGGTGACTATTTGAAGATTGGACGCCTAGGCCGTCGGGACGAAACCAACCATTCGTGACAGTGGCGAAGGAGGAGCGCCAGAAGGTGTTGGCAGCTACTAGCAAGATGCAAAAAAGCCCCTTTCAGGACTTGTCTTGATATGGAGTACTCCTTTCGCCTCCGATACGGCTGCGCGGTCCCTCGTGTTTCTATTATACTTGATCAGGCCTTAATGTCAAGCACGCCACTAGTAGTGATGAGAACCACCCTATGTCGATTATGTTTTCGTACAAACTTTGCGCAAACCTCAACCGCTCGCCTTTCAGTAATCTTGGTTTTTCGGATATCTATGACGATATGGTCGGCCTGTTTTTTCGCCCTATCGAGTAGCACTAGTAACTGGCGTACCTGGGGGCCGGTGAGCACCTTAAGCTCATAGTGTTCGTTGCGAATTGCGAAATCCGGTGTCTTTACCATGTACTGCTTGCTCGGTTTTAGGATGGCTACTCCTGTTTGATAGTGTCTTGCCAAAATCCACGCTACATTGATCTCGTTCTTGCTGGGTTTATGCTCCTCGGGTATCATTACACCAACTGTTTGTTTTTGCTTTTTCACTGAGGATGACTGTATCAGAAAGAGTGTCGTTTGGAAATTGCTAATGCTTCTGCTTCGGCTGGGTTGCGTCCCACCCATATCCTCCGTCTACTCGCGCATACGCGCTCGGACAGGACGCAAAAGGCAGGCAGAGCCTGACCTTTTGCTGGGTAGACACAGCGTCCAGCTAAGAGACACCTAGCGGTTTCTCTTCCTCTTCCCTTTTAGGTACAGTCAAAAAGGCAGGAGTGAATCCTGACCTTTTTGACGAACTATTACTCGATGAGACAGTGGCGAAGGAAATGAGAACGACCCCTGTTACAACAGGGGTAGGTGACCCGGAGTATAGTTCTCTCTATTCTACAGTATAGCACACTAGACTCAAAAAGTCAAGAGATTATGCTTATTTTGGGGCAACTTGAAGTTTTCATCGCCCTCCTTCGCCACCGTCTCAGTCAGTTTTTCTGTGGCGGGTGAAGGTGGGTTCATGTACTGGGGGTCAGAAAACTCTTATTGGTACCCGTCCTCTCTGCATTCAGATACTTTCACACCTTTCATTAGTGTATTCCCTAATTATGTTCGGACTGCAGCTAACGCAACCGGAAGCACAAAGGCTATGGGTTCCTCCCTCCGCTGTGTCTACCCGTAGGGGGTGGGGGTCAGAAGCGGCAGCTGATGTTGACGTTGGGATCTTGGCTTTGTTGTTTTAGGTAGTCGAGTGTGATGGTTGCGGGGTCGTCGAAGTAGAGGATGCCCGGGAGGGTGTCGGCGGCGAGCTCTGGTATGTCGAATGATTCGCTCATGATGGTGGATTCTTGTCCGACGGTAACTCGGCAGAGGATGCCGGCAGAGTCGTTGGCTCGGCTGCATTCTTGTCGCAAAGAATCTTCGTAGGCCGGGTCGCGAGTGCGAGAGCGCATGATGGTCTCGACATGGAGGTGGCGGAAGGTTTCGCCTGATGCGTCAAAAGTGTAGACAAAAGTCCAGTGGATGCTGTCTTCGGCGTTGACGAGGCCGTGGGTGCAGGTGACGGAAGTGGTAGCCAGGGTGTTTCGGTCGGCGCCGGATGACAAGTAGATGATGAAGAATAGCATGGCGGCTAGTGCCGTGATGACGCCCGCCCCGATGATGATTGGAAAGAGTAGATTTCTCTTGGCGCTCATTCTAAATCCTCTTTAGGAAACATCATAGCATATTTGGGGCGTGGTATACTAGTAGACATGCAAGAAGTGAGAAAGATAGGATGGCCAGCAGCAGCGGCTATTGGTGTAGGAACATTATTATTAGGCCTGTTGATTGGGTTGAATTGGGGGTCGGTGGCGTATACGGTGGCGGACACTTTGGGGTTCTGCGAAGGTCGGGTGGGGCGGGCGCCGCTCAGTGTGTGTCATCGGGATGAGCTGGATTTTGAAGATTTAAACCGGATTTATCAGGAGTTGGCACTGAATTTTGACGGGGCGCTGGACCGGGAGCAGCTGCTAGAGGGGGCGAAACGGGGGATGGTCGAGGCGGTGGGTGATCAGTGGACGCATTTTATGACGCGGGCGGAGGCGACGGATTATCGGCGGGCGTTATCGGGGGATATTGGGTTTGGCGTGGGAGTGGAGATTGGTCGGCGCGGCGGGGCGATAGTGGTGCTTCGGGTGATTGATGGAAATCCGGCACAGCGAGCTGGCCTTTCGACAGGGGATGTGATTATCGCGGTGGATGGTAAAGAAGTAGGCGAGATGAGCGCTAGTGAGGCGGCGGATTTAGTGCGGGGGCCGAATGGCAGCGAGGTGACTTTGACGGTGCGAAGGGATGAGCGTGAGCGTGAGGTGACGATGCGGCGGGAGAAGATAAATAATCCGAGCGTGCTGTTGACTTATGATGGGAATGTGGCGATCATTCGGGTGACGAGGTTTGATCGTGAGACGGGAGAGCTGATGAGTGGCGCGATTAATGATGCGCGAAAGAATAACGTGGTGGGTGTGGTGTTGGACTTGCGTGGAAATGGTGGCGGCTATGTGGACTCGGCGCAAGAGGTGCTGGGGCTATGGCTGGACAATCAGCACGTGATGACGGAGCGGACGCAGTTTAGGACGTTGGAGCTAAGGTCGGCGGCGCGGCGGGTGCAGATGGATGGACTGAAGACGGTGGTGCTGATTGATGGCGGGACGGCTTCGGCGGCGGAGATCGTGGCAGGAGCACTGAGGCACTATAATAAAGCGACGATATTGGGTGAGGAATCGTACGGCAAGGGCAGTGTGCAGCGGATGGTGGACTTGCCGCGGGGTGAGCTGCTGGTGGTGACGATGGCACGGTGGCTGCTGCCGGACGGGACGAACTTGTCGGAACAGGGTCTGGAGCCGGACGAGGTGGTGGAGATGACGTTGGAAGATTTGGCGGCGCTACGAGATCCGCAGCTAGCGGCCGGGGTCAAGCTAATAAGGCGATAACTCTTAAAAAATTATTGTGGTGCGGGTAGAGAGAATCGAACTCTCGTCTTATGCTTGGGAAGCATACATAATAGCCATTATACGATACCCGCTCATCTACATTTTAACACTTTTCGTGGTAGAATTAAAAGCGTATGCTTGATAATCCACATCTTTGGCTGTTCTTGGTCGGCATGGTGTCTACCGTGGCGGCTATCCGTATCTTCATTGATAACTATGTCGTGGATGTGGTGTTTCGCAAAACCCGTCCGGAAGCGATTCGGATTGCAGGGGTTTTTAGCTTCGCTTTGCTCCTGCTGGTGCTACTAATAGTAGCGCCGCCAACTAGCTTGCCGATAATGATAGTGCTGGCGTTGATGGGGGCGGGGCTGGTGGATGCGATTGGCTCGCCGGCTTACTCGCACGCGCTGAAATATGAAGAGGCGACGTCGATTGCTGTCTTGAAGCAGCTGCATCCGATAATCGCGCTGGGACTGGGCTGGCTGCTTCTCGGCGATGGCATAGGTTGGGTATCCGTCTTGGCGTTTATGTTGATTTTCGCGGCGGCAAGCTTGATAGTCATGTCCAAAGGCAAGCGGCAGAAGGCGATTGGGATGAAAGCAGTAAAATACATCACTTTCGCGGTGACGTTTTGGGCGTTGTCGGACATTATTTTCATCGCTCTGACCAGACAGGTTGAGATGCCGTTTATGACGGCCTTTTTCTGGTGGTCAGTGGGGCGCTGGATAGGTGACATTGGGCTGATGCTAGTGTTCAAGAGTTGGCGAACGAGGTTCATGAGTGCCTTTCGCAATAACCGTACGCGATTCTTGGTGAGCGTGTCGGCGTCGGAGTTTCTCCGAACGGTGGGGAACTTGGTGTGGCGGCAGGCGACGGTGTTAGCGCCGGTCTTGGCGGTGGCGGTAGTGACCGAGCGAACAGCGCAACTGCTGCTGATTTTTGGCTTGGGTTTGGCGCTGTCGACTATTTGGCCAAAGTTCGGACGAGAAAATATGCGGCCGAGGGTGGTGTTGGTACATTTAGTGGCGGTGGCGTTGGCGGCGGGTGGCGTGGCACTACTACAGCTTGGGGTGTGATATAATTAGGTATGGAAAAGATTTGGCCGAGGTCTAAAGAAGGGTTTACGACCTTGGAGTTGATTGTCGTTGTGGTGGCAGTCGGGGTTTTGACGGTGTTTTTCTTTATGCAAGCGGTGACAATGGCGGCGCTTGAGCGGGACGATTGGTCGAAGCGGGCGATTAACGCGATGTATTTCGTGTTGGAAGATATAAACTTCGCGCGGGATGGATTTTATCCGGAAGTGTTGAACGAGGACACGCTACGTGGGTTTGACCCGGAGTTTTTTACAGATCCGTTTGGCATGAACATCGGGATGGAGGGGTCAGTGTTTACTTATGAGCCGAGTAATTGTACCGACGGGGAATGTCAGCATTATGTGCTGAGAGCAGTTTTGGAGCGTGAGGCGGAGTTTGTGCGCCGGTCGCGCAACTAATCCTGGCCGAGATTGACGAATAGTGCGATTAACTTTGACAAACTGGTTTACAAACTGGCTGGGGTGTGTTAGAGTAAAAGTGTAAAAGCAATAGTCGCTTAGAGAACTTGTGGCGTGCAGAGTCTAGGGTCGCGTCCAAGGTTACAGGCGAAGTAAATTAGAGCGAAGGCTCAGAAGGAAAGAAATGGCAGAAGCAAAGGCTAGCCCAAAAGCAACTCCAACAGAGGGGCTACGGATTCGTATCCGGCTAAAGGCGTATGACTATCGGATTATCGATCAGTCGGCGAAGCAGATTATTGAGACGGCGATTAAGACCGGAGCTAGTGTGAGTGGGCCGATTCCGCTGCCGACCAAGCGCAGTACTTTTACTGTGGTGAAGAGTCCGCACGTCTACAAGACCGGCGGTGAGGCGTTTGAGATGAAGATTCATAAGCGGTTGATTGACATTATTGGCGCGACGCCAAAGACGATTGACAGCTTGCAGAATCTGAGTTTGCCGACGGGTGTGGATGTTGAAATCAAGATGTAAAGCCCGCCTTCTATGAAATATCGATGTAAGGTTTGCGGGTATGTTTATGATGAGGCGGAGCAGGAAGTTAAGTTCGCGGATTTAACGGCTGATTACAGGTGTCCTCCGTGCCAGCTGGGGATTGAGGTGTTTGAGTTAGTCGATGGTGGTGACGTTGCGAGTGACTGAGTTCGGAATGGTAACGGTGCCGGCTTGGTTGAAATCGCTGAGGTGGATTGAGATGGTGACTCGGCCGGGGAAGCTGAGGTGTGAAGAGAGGTCGTATTCGATTTGGGTGATGAAGCCGTCTTCGACGGTGACGGTGGCATAGGTGTCGCCGTCGTCCAGGGGGTTTTCGATGCCGCCGGTGGTAAGACGGATGAGAGTAGAAAACTCGGAGATGGGGACGTTGACGTGGTAGACGCCGCTGGCGACGCGGGTGGCGGAGTTGGGTCGAGAGAGTCGAGTGATGAGGTCGGGAAGGTCGACGGGCTGGTTGACGCTGGTTTCGCGGAGCCAGGTGCGGGAGAGGGAGTCCCAAGTGTAGGTGATGTTGTTTACGGTGTCGCTGTACATTTCGGACTGGACGGTGTCGCTAGGGGTGGTGATGTGAATATCGGCGCGCTGGGTGCCGCTTATGACGTCGTGAACGCCGCTTAGAACCATTTGCGAGGAGCCGCCGGGGCTGGTGGAGTACATGATTAGGTTGAGGCGATAATTGCGGATATCGGTTTCGAGGCCGGTGACAGAGGTAAGAGCGGGCGTGTTGTCGTCTGGCGTGTCATCACCGGACGGGCGGAGGAGGAAGACGTAGACAGCAGCGGCGGCGATCAGGGCGACGGCGATGGCTGGCAGGAGGATGGTGACGAGGCGGTTACGAGGCACAGGTGGTCGCGGGGTAGGGGGTGAGGTGATAATGGCAGGCTGGTCAGGGGTGGAGGGCTTAGGGGGCGCGGTGGCCTGGGTGGCGAGAAAGTCCGGTGTGTTTTCGTTGGTATCCATAGAGTATAGTTTAGCATAAGAAAAAGCCACTTGGCGCAGTGGCTTTATGGAATTATTCTACTTGGCTAGGGTGCTAGGATTCGAACCTAGGAATGCTGGGACCAAAACCCAGTGCCTTACCACTTGGCGACACCCTAACAGATGATGAGAAATCACCCTCACTAGCGATTATAACATAAAAAACGTGACTTTTATACAACTGGAGGTTCTTTTCTGCTCTTTCTGTCGTAGGGGGGGCTAGTCAAAAAGCTTTTTGCCGCGGCCGACTAGCCGCAAGATGCCGTTTTTGTTTTGGCCACCTTCGACGCGTTTGACGATTTTGCCGTTTTGAAAGACGAAAAAGGTGGGGATGGATTCGACTTCGTATTGAGCGGCTAATTCGGGCTCTTCGTCGATATTGGCTTTGCAAATCTTGAGGTCGGGGTGTTCGGTGGCGATTTCTTCGAGTAAGGGGAGGACGGCTTGGCAGGGGCCGCACCATGGCGCCCAGAAGTCGAGGATGACGGTTTGGTCGGATTTTAGTACTTCGGGTTCAAAGTTGTTGTTCGTAATGTTTTTAACCATATAAGGTATACTATACTAATTGTTTCAAAAAGTCAATAGATACGGGGGTCAGAGGTGTGGTAAAATAGGGGTATGAGTAAAATTTTTAAACGGACGAAAATCCTCGCTACAATCGGGCCGGCGACTTATGACCCGGAAATGATTTATCAAGTAATAGACAATGGCGTTAATGGCTGTCGCTTAAACTTCTCGCATGGCGAGTATAGCTGGCATGAGCAGGCGATCAAGTGGATTCGTGAGGCGAGCCAGCGGCGTGGCAAGACGGTGGCGTTGGTGCAGGATTTGCAGGGGCCGAAGATTCGGTTGGGGGAGATTGATAATAATCATTATGAAGTGAAGGCTGGGGATGAGCTGATTTTGGATTTTGCGGTAAAGGCACAGAATGGGAATATCTTGCCGGTGCAATATAACTTGGCGGAGAAGGTGAAGCCGGGTGAGGCGATTAGTATTTTTGATGGGAAGGTGCAGGCGTCGGTGGTTGAAGTGGTGAGTAAGACCGCGATTAAGATAAAGGTGAAAAATGATGGGGCGGTGGCGAGCAAGAAGGGGATTAACTTGCCGGATACGGATTTTGGCGGGGATGTGATCCCGAAAAAAGACCGGGAAGACGTGAAGTGGGGCGCGAAGCAGGATTTTGATTATGTGGCGATGAGTTTTATTCAGAGTGCGGCGGATATTTTGCAGATGCGCGGGATTTTGAAGGAGCTGGACTATGACGCGCAGATTATCGCGAAGATTGAGACGAAGGCGGCGGTGGAATCGGATAAAGTGATGCGCGAGATCGTCAAGGCGACCGATGTGATTATGGTGGCTAGGGGCGATATGGCGATTGAGATTGGGGCGGAGCGAGTGCCGGTGGTGCAGGCGAAGCTGGTGAAAATGTGCCGACAATATAATAAGCTGTGTATTGTGGCGACGCAGACGATGGGGTCGATGACGGATAATCCGATTCCGACGCGAGCCGAGGCGAGTGACGTGTCGACGGCGGTGTTGCAAGGGGCGGATGTGGTGATGCTATCAGAGGAGACGGCGATGGGGAACTATCCTCTGGAGACGGTGCAGACGCTACGGAAGATTATTTTGTATACGCAGAATCACGCGGACATGCATGATGTGGAGCCGGAGGAGCCGGAGCAGATTTATCAGGTGGCGAAGGCGGCGGTGGGGTTGGCCGAGGACGTGAAGGCGGATTCGATTGTGGTGGAGACGGGGAGCGGGCTGACGGCGCGAGCGGTGGCTTCGCGGCGGCCGACGTTGCCGATTCTCAGTGTGACCGGGAGCCAGCGAGTAGCGAACCAGTTGGCGTTGATGTATGCTTGTTCGTCGTTTTGTCGACCGTTTTCGGTGACTTATGGGCCGGATTTGGTGCGAGAATTGAAGGCGAGTGGGTACTTTGAGGATAAGCCACACAAGACGGTGACGATTTCGGGTAAGTCGCCGGATGGCGTGGGTGGGTGCGATTCCATACAAATTCGTGACCTTTAGCCCTTGCAAACCTCTGGAGAACCCGGTATAATTGATTGTATAGCTAATAATTAAAGGAGAGAAATGGCAGATTTTGATAGGAGCAAGCCTCACGTCAACGTCGGTACTATGGGTCACGTCGACCACGGTAAGACGACGCTAACCGCTGCACTTACGACAGTGCTAGCCAAAAAACTACCAAGCGACGTAAACAAGAAGGTTGATTACGCGCAGATTGATAACGCACCAGAGGAGAAGGCGCGTGGTATTACGATTGCCACTTCTCACCAGGAGTATGAGAGCGATAAGCGACATTATGCTCACGTTGACATGCCGGGTCACGCCGACTACGTTAAGAACATGATCACCGGTGCAGCGCAGGTTGACGGTGCTATCCTCGTGGTAGCAGCGAACGATGGTGCTTTGCCGCAGACCAAGGAGCACGTGCTTTTGGCTCGACAGGTGAACGTGCCGAAGATTGTGGTGTTTCTCAATAAGATGGACTTGGCTGACCCAGAGTTGGTTGAGCTAGTGGAGATGGACATTCGAGAGCTATTGACAAAGAACGGTTATGATGGTGATAATACACCAATCATCAAGGGTTCGGCGACTAAGGCGATTGAAGGCGACGCGGCTAACGAAGACGCGATCATGGAGCTAGTGAAGGCGCTAGATGAGTTTATTGAAGAGCCGAAGCGAGAAGTCGACAAGCCGTTTTTGATGCCGATTGAGGATGTTTTCTCGATTAAGGGTCGTGGTACTGTGGCGACTGGCCGTATTGAGCAGGGTATCGTTAAGGTCAACGATGAAGTTGAGATTATCGGTCTGAAGGATACGCAGAAGTCGGTTGTGACTGGTATTGAGGCCTTTAAGAAGAATCTTGATGAAGGCCGGGCTGGTGACAATGCTGGTATTTTGTTGCGTGGTATTGAGCGTGAACAGATTGAGCGCGGACAGGTGATTGCGAAGCCAGGTTCGATTACGCCACATACGGAGTTTGAAGCTGAAGTCTATATCCTGAAGAAGGAGGAGGGCGGTCGTCACACTCCATTTGGTAAGGGCTACAAGCCACAGTTCTACTTCCGAACTACGGACGTGACTGGTGAGGTTGAGCTTGGCGGCGGCAAGGAAATTGTCATGCCAGGTGATACAGCAACCTTTACGGTGAAGCTGCTGGCGCCGATTGCGATGAATGACAATGATAACTTTGCGATCCGCGAAGGTGGCCGAACTGTCGGTGCCGGTGTGGTGACGAAGATTATTAAGTAAATCGTCCAACAGACAAGGAAGACGCTCCGAAGGGGGCGTCTTTCTTTACATAAGACACTCGGTTTAATACTAATTCGTTCTCGGACTCGACGTCGCTTCATCCCGTCGCCACGGACTTGCTCCCCTACAAAATCTCCCTCACTCGCACCAGTTCGTTCGGATACACTTCTAGATACTCCACTTATTCGCGCATACGGGCTAGGAGGGAGCGCAAAGCTTTAAAACCAGCTGCCGGGCATAGGATTTCATTCGGACACAGCATCATTTTAATCCGTCGCCACGGACTAAAATGTGCTTCTACCTCGGTTTGCCAACCTCCGGGACGTTCCTCATGAAACTATGCCTCGGCGCGCTTGTTTTAAAGCTAGTGCCTTATTCCCCACCCCCTACGGGTAGACACAGCGTCCAGCTAAGAGACACCTAGCGGTTTCTCTTCCTCTTCCCTT
>WRMD01000023.1 GCA_009777315.1 Candidatus Saccharimonadota bacterium | reverse complement strand
AAAGTGACTGTCCACGGTCCCGGAGGAGTGATTAACTCCCACTGAGCAGTGAAGGTGATATTGTCGGTGACATTTTCCCAGCCGCTTGCCGGATCCCAACCTTCGAAGGTGTAACCGGTAAGCTCAACAATTGGGAGAGCCGCGTTTTGGCCGGTGACTACTTCTTGAATAAGCATGCCGCCACCGATGCGGGTACCACCATTCAGGTCAAAGATGACCGTGTGGGTGACTGCGTTCGGCGCCCATTGTGCTGTAAACGTCCTGCTTTCCGTCACGTTATTCACATTGACGGCAGGCGACCAACCGGTAAACGTATAGTTTTCGCGGGTGGGATTGCCTGTCAGAGCGGTCGCGTTCGTGCCTTCAAGTACAGACTGTACAAGGAGGTTCTGATTGCCGGCGTAGGTGCCGCCGTTCAGGTTGAAGGTGACCGTGTGATAGACAGGAACGGTAATGGGTGTCCATTGCGCGGTTAGAGTCACGTTTTGGTGAACGTTTTGCCAACCATCCGTGGGAGCCCAGCCAGCAAAGCTGAAGTCGGGGCGCGTAACGGTCGGGGGAGTCGCACTTTGCCCGGCAGTAATTGTTTGGACAAGGTTGCCGGATACGACAGAACCACCGTTCGGGTTGAACGTAACTGTGTAGGTTGTAGGAACCACGACAGGTGTCCATTGAGCCACGAAGGTCCGGTTTGCGCGAACGTCGTTGAGGTTCAACGCGGGTGACCAGCCGGCAAAGTTAAAGCCGCTTTTGGTCGGGTTGTTGCTGAGACCTATCGCATTGTGGCCGGCGCGAACAGTTTGGACGAGGAGATTTTGGTCCCCGGAGTAGACGCCGCCGCTGAGGTCAAACCTAACGGTGTAATACGTTACTGCGGGAGGTCTCCAGTCATTACCGCCGCTAGTTCCGCCGTTGGTGGAGCTGGAATCCCTATCCTGCTCACGTTGTTCGGCTTCTATGCGGGCGGCTTCTTCGGCCTGCCTGGCGAGTTCTTCGCGGACTGTTTCGGTTGCTTTTTCTTGCATGGGGGCGACGAGGTTGGCAACGAAGGCCGTCCTGTCGGTGTCCCCGAGAGCGTTGATAGCGTTGATAACATCGAGCGGGCCGGCGATAACGACGCCGTTTTGCACGATGAACCCAATGTTAAATTGGTTTGCTATGAACGTTTCGCTGGTGTTGATTAAAGCCATCCCCCCACTAAGGGTAATGTTGTTTCGCAGATTCGTATTCGTAAACTCGGGAGTAGCCATTAAACTGGCCTGATCCCGGCTTTGGATTAAATCGGCGATAACTTGCGGGCTGAGTAGGGCGACTAAATCTTCCATTGCCAGAAGCTGGTTGATATTTTGAACCAGATTCGACGCAGGGTCATTCCATAGCCTCTTGGAGGTAACGTTTCTTTGGCTGATGCGGAAGGTTAATTCCGTTTCGCCTGCCAAAGTAGCGGTTACAGTCCTGGGCCGGACGCGCGTGTCGATGGTTACTTCGTAGCCAAAAGGCTCAAGTAAATGCCCGATCGAGACGCGGGTGGTGAGCTGTCGGGAGCCAGTGTAGGCGGCCGTTAGCTCAGATTCCTCGGTGCTGGGGTTATACCCCTGAGTGACAATGGCGTTGTTTGAAAACATAACCATTGTGCTGGCTTCGACGAGCTCTGTCAATTCCTTGACGTATTCGTCGTCGACAGCGTTATTATTCACCGAGGCAGCGTATGCCGTTGCAGGGAAGAGCACGAAAAGTGCCAACAACAACGGGATGAATGCGCTCAGTTTGTTCTTCATTGCCAATACAACTCCTTTCGGGTTTTCAGAAAAGTTGAAATTACGGATAGTGCAAAATATGGTGCAGAGTCTTTTTGGGGTCAAAAAAATCCCAACGCAAAGCCTTAAGCGATTTCTCGGTCGCTTGGTAAGGGTAACGTGTGGGTGTTAGTAAGCGGTTTCCCGTGCCGCTTGTTGACGAATCGCATCTTAGAACTGCTGTTGTTAAACTTTTGTCCGTTAGTATGGTCAGATTTTGGTAAGATCGAAGGTTTCCCGGCCGACGAAATTACGGTGGATGCAGGTTATTGCCCTGCAGGATGCTATCTGTCCCCAGCAAGTTTGGCGATTTCCCGGTCGCTTGGTAAACTTGCATATGCGCTAAACATATTGTTAAGGGACATGCCTGGCAGGGCTAATAACAGACCTGTAAGCATTGCTTTTATTTTACCACACAGGAATAGATAAAGCAAACGTCTAAGGGGTTCGGAGAGGTCTATCCTAAAGAGGAGTTTTGTGGTATTCTATGGACACGGGCGAGTGGCGGAATGGTATACGCGGCAGACTCAAAATTTGCTGGTCTTACGACCTTGAGGGTTCGAGTCCCTCCTCGCCTACCAAGATGATTTAGATGGGCGAGCTAGGGCTCGCATAAATTAGCTAAAAGGGTTAGTTCTTGACGTGGAGATTGAGGTAGCGGCGGGTTGCGAGAAGAGAGGAAATGATGCCGATGACGACGCCGAGAAGAAGAAGGGCGCCGACGACAGCCCACCAGTAGTCCTTGAAAGCGTTATAGGTGGCGTCGACCGCGAGGCCGTAGTAGCCGAGGTTGCGGACACCGACGAGGATACCGATTAGGATGCCGAAAGAGATGAGGCCGGCAAAAACACCGTAGAGAATAGCTTCGACGATGAACGGACCTCTGATAAAGCCGCGATCGGCGCCGATGAGTTTCATCATGTAGATTTCGTCTTTGCGGTGGAAAATGGCCATGCGGATGGTGTTGAAGACGATGAGGATGGCGATGACAATGAAGGCGATACCACCGATGACGCCGGCTCGTTCGACGTTTCTGGCCATGTTGGCGATTTGTTCGATGGTGGCGCGGGCATTGCTTTGCTGGTCAGAAAAGCTGGGCGGGTTACTGGGGTCAAGTGAATCGATGATGAGGCGGTCGGAGGCGACGAGTCGCTGGAGGTCGGTAATTTCGAGATAATCATACATATGGAGACGAATAATCCAGGGGAAGCGATTTAGGGTGCCGAGCTCGTGGAAGACGTCGTCGAGATGAGAGTTGTCCTCTCGGAATTGGTTGAAAGCGTCTGTTGGAGAGATGATTTCGATGCGGTCGACGCTATCGAGAGCGAGGAGGCGACCGGTGATGATACCAACGGATTCATCGGTGGTTTCGGTGTTGAGGTAGAGGGAATAGCTCATGCGTTCCATGAGGTCTGACATAGTGTCAGACAGGATGCGCTCGGCCATGGCGGCGACGCCGACAATCAATAGAGCGATGACCATAACAGCGGTGGCGGCAACAGAGAGCCAGGCGTTGCGCATGAAACTCTTGACGCCGTAACGCATTTTGCGTTGCAAGGCGACGGTACGGCGGCGTTTTTGTTGGGTGAGCGTTTGGAGGTTTTTCTTGGTTGCTTGATCTGGTTTGCGCGGGCTCATCGTCCTACCCTTACCTTTCCTTGTGCGATATCAGCTACGAGACGGCCATCCTCAATGCGGAGGGTGCGTTCGTTGAGTCGGTGAACGATTTCGAGGTTGTGGGTGGTGAAGATAACAGTGGTGCCGAGGGCGTTGATCTTTTGGATGAGTTCGACGATGTCCCAGGTGTGTTTGTTGTCGAGGTTGCCGGTGGGCTCATCAGCGATGAGGATGCGAGGCTGGCGGGCGACGGAACGAGCGATGGCGACGCGTTGCTTTTCGCCGCCGGATAGCTGGTGGGGGAACTTAGTCTCCTTGCCGGTGAGGCCGACCAATTCCAGGACTTTAGGGACGATGGCCATGATTTCTTTGTGGGTGTGATCGGCGATTTCGAGGGCGAAGGCGACGTTTTCAAAGACGGTGCGGTCAGGGAGAAGCTTGAAATCTTGGAAGACGACGCCGATGCGGCGGCGGAGGTGGGGGACGTGCTTGCGCTTGATGTGGGAGTAATCGATACCGCCGACGATGATGCGACCGGAGTTAGGGAGCTCTTCGCGAGTGATCATTTTGAGGAGAGTGGATTTGCCGGCACCGCTGGCGCCGACGACGACGACGAATTCGCGTGGTTTGATGTGAAGGCTGACGTTGTCGAGGGCTGGAGCCTCGTTTTTGATGTCTACATAGCGCTTGCTGACGCCTTCGAGAATAATCATAAGACTATTCTATCATGTGGGAGGAGGGGTGGCAAGATGAGAGAGGGCGTTTTGTGGTATAATTTGACTACTGGGCGAGTGGCGGAACTGGTAGACGCTGTGGACTTAAAATCCGCTGGCCAAAAGCCATATGGGTTCGATTCCCATCTTGCCCACCAGGACTAAGAAATCAAGTTTTTGCTTCCTTAGCTTGATGAAAAAGCTCGGAATGAATCCGTGGCTTTTTCATATTGTGGTGGCAAAAGGAAGAGTTATCCACAGGCTAAACTTGTGCAAATATTATAAAACTATGCCAAAACTATTGACTTATGACGTAGAATGCGATATATTTTTGTTGTCTGAGGGGTGTTTTAAGTAGTACTTTCGCACATGAAAGTGCCTGCTTCCCAAAGATAAATAAATAAAACAAAAACCTAAACAAACATGGATAGAGCGCGGATGTTTTCTCCGCGCTCTATTTTCTTTTCGGCGATCTTCGTCTTTCGGTGATCTTTGTCAGAGGGCGTTAAGAAGCGTGGCCTGTGATAAACTAGGAGTATATATGGAGGAATATGACGACGGAGATTGAGGCGAAGTGGGTGGACGTGAAGCACGATGTGCTGAGGGCGGTGCTCCGAGTGGCCGGGGCGGAAATGGTGCGACCTGAAGGAAAGAATCAGAGGACGGTGTTTGATCTTGGGCCGAGGTCGTTTGCTAGGGTGCGGGAGGGCGCGGGGCTAGTGACGATGACTTATAAGCAGTTTGAATCAAATGACATCAACGGTATGAAAGAGATTGACATCGACATCAGCGACTATGAAAAGGGTGTGGAGATGTTGAAGGCGTTCGGCATGAAGGCGAAGAGTGAACAGGAGACACTAAGGGAGGTTTGGTATCTGGGGGCGGTGGAAGTGGCGCTGGACACTTGGCCGTGGTTGCCGCCGATTGTTGAGCTGGAAGGGCCGAGTGAGGTTGAAGTAGAGGAGGCAGCGGCGAAGTTGGGGCTGTCGATGAGCGAGGCGCTGTATGGCAGCGTGGATGTGGTGTATGCGAAGTACTATGACGTGACGCGGGCTGAGGTGAATCAGTGGCCGGAGATTAAGTTTGGCGACGGTAATGTGCCGGAGTGGCTGGCTTTTAGACGACGAGTATGACGTCTTCTCGCAGGGGTCGCGGAGTGGTACAATAGGCTAATGGAACATACAGTAAGAGAGGTTGAGTTGACGAGTGGCGCGCGCGGGCTGTTGATAGACGTGCCTGGGGCGACGGTGATGAATTTTAAGTTTTATTTTCGGGCAGGGAATGCGTTTACGAAGAGTCATGATGTGTATGAGGTGGCGCATCTGATGGAGCATATGGCGTTTGGGGCAAACGCGAAATATGCTGATACGCATGCGTTTGAGGACGAGTTTACGAAGAATGGGGCGTATCATAATGCTTATACGTCGGATTATTTTATCTGTTATTTGGCGGAATGTGCGGATTTTGAGTGGAAGCGGATTCTGGAGTTGCAGCTGCTTAGCGTGGCGAGTCCGAAGTTCAATGAGGAGGAGTTTGATAGCGAGCGGGGGAATATTCGCAATGAGCTGGTGGGGTATCAGAATGATTATGGGCGGCTGATCTGGCCGAGTTTGCAGCGGGCGGTGGGAGAGGATGTGTTGCTGCTGGATGAGCGGGTGGGGACGTTGGATAAGATACGGCTGGAGGATGTGCGGGAGCATTATGGGCGGACACATACGGCGAGGAATATGCGGTTTGTGATTTCTGGGAACTTGCGGGGCAGGGAGGCGGAGATTAGGAAGATGTTGGAGGAGATGCCGCTCCTAGAGGGCGAGGAGTTGGCTTTTTCGGAGGTGGAATATCGGCGGAGCGAGCCGGTGATGATCAGAAGGGCGGATGCGACGAATTTGTCGTTTGGGATAGCGATGCTTTTGCCGCGGCGGCTGACTTTGGCGGAGACGGACGCGATGAGTGCGGTGAATCATCTGCTCACGGGGACGTTGTCGAGTCGGATTCTGGGACAGGCGCGGAAGAAGGGGCTGACGTATGGGGTGTTTTCGGATTTGCAGATTGGACAGAGTAATTGTAGTTGGGATTTTGGTGGGGACGCGAACTATGAGACGGCGGATGAGCTGTTTGGCGTGATGGAGCGAGAACTGGCGGCGGTGGCAGATGGGGCGGTGGACGGGGCGGATGTGGAGCTGGTGCAGAATTATTTCTTGGGGCGGCACCAGATGAATATGCAGACGGTGGGCAGGGTGGGGGATTTTTATGCGGAGAGGTTTGCGAATTATGGTGAGGTGGCGCTGGCGTCTGAGGTGCCGGAGCGGATTGCGGGCTTAAGTGGTGAGATGATGGTTGGGGTGGTGCGGGAAATTATGAAGAGTGATTTAAGCGCGATGGTGGCGGTGGCGAATGGGGACGAGAAGCAGGTAAAGCGGTTGGGGGAGATTTTGCCGGCGTTGGCGCGAGAAGCGAAGGGGGAGAAGTGATGAAGATAGCGATTTTGGGGTATGGGCTAGAGGGGAGAAGTGCGGAGCGGTGGTATAAAAAGCACGAGCCGGAAGCGGAGATTACGGTGATGGAGAAGTATGATGGTGAGGACTTAAGTGGGTATGATTTGGCGGTGCGGAGCCCGAGTGTACCACCGTATAAGATAGTGGGGGCGAGGCAGGTGACGAGTGTGACGCGGGAGTTTATGGAGCGGTGTCCGGCGGTGGTGGTGGGGGTGACGGGGACGAAGGGCAAGGGGACGACAGCGTCGTTTGTGGCGTCGATTTTAGAGGCGGCGGGGCGGCGGACGCATTTGCTGGGGAATATCGGGGAGCCGGCGCTAGATGCGCTGGATGAGGTGCGGGCGGACGATGTGGTGGTGTATGAGATGAGTAGTTATCAGTTGTGGGACGTGGAGAAGTCGCCGCATGTGGCGGTGATTGTGCCGATTGAGGAGGCGCATTTGGATGTGCATCGGGATATGGCGGATTATGTGGGTGCGAAGGCGAATATCGTGAAGCATCAGGGGGCGAATGATGTGGTGATTTATGATCGGACGAATAGACTAGCGACGGAGGTGGCGAGTCGGAGTGCGGGGGAGAAGATTGGCTATCCGACGGAGGGGTTTGATTATGAAGTGGGGCTTTTAGGAGCGCATAACCTGCGGAATGCGGAGGCGGCGGTGCGGGCGGTGGAAGTTCTGGGGGTGACGGATCGGGCGGTGATACAGAAGGGGATAGCGGATTTTAAGGGGTTGCCGCATCGGTTGGCGTTGGTGCGTGAGGTGGATGGGGTGGAGTATGTGAATGATAGTATTTCGACGACGTTGACGAGTTTAAGGGCGGCGATTTTGGAGTCGTTTGATAAGCCGCTGGTGCTGATAGTGGGTGGGGTGGATCAGGGGATGGGCATGGAGGCGGAGCTGGCGAAGGTGATGGATAATCCGAAGGTGAAGATGGTGCTGTTGATTGGGCAGACGGGGCCGAAGATTGCGGCGGAGCTGGAGAAGCTGGGGAAGGCGCATGAGGTGGTGGGGACGATGGGGGCGGCGGTGACCAGAGCGCGTGAGGTGGCGGAGAGCGGGGACGTGGTGCTGCTCAGCCCGAGTGCGCCGAGTTTTGATATGTTTAAGAACTACGTAGAGCGGGGAGAAAAATTTATGGAGCTCGTGAACTCGTGGTAGGGGGACTCTGTGGTAGGTAGGCGGGAGGATGCGGCGGCGTCGGTAGGGGCGGGGGCGAATCCGGTGGTGAATCCGGCGGTAAGGCAGTTTTTTGCGGCGGCTACGCATCCGATTATTGGGATTGCGGGGACGGTGGGGAAGCGGACGATTGCGGAGATGTTGAAGCTGATGAAGCTCGGGGATTATGTGATTTATCCGATGCAGGCGCGGGATCTTCGGGGCTTAGATATGTCGCCGCAGGTGGCGGTGCTGAATACGATTGATATTGAGAATCCGGTGGAATATGGTGAGTTTAAGGACTATTATAATGTGCTGGAAAATGTGACGCATTGGCAGCGGGAGAACGATTTGACGGTGTATGATGCGCGGGATGAAGAGTGTTTTCGGATGGCGGCGGAGAGTAAGGGTAGGAAGGTGGCGGTGCCGAATAATGATGGGCTGCATTTGGAGTTTACGGGGGATAGTATTACGGAGGAGAAGAAGATTTGGCTGGTGGATGACATGGAGAAGTTGGCGGAGGTGACGGATCTTCGACTATATCCGCATGAGTGGCATAATGCGTTGATGGCGCTGGGGGTGGCGCGGGCC
Source organism: Candidatus Saccharimonadota bacterium (assembly GCA_009777315.1). Lineage (GTDB taxonomy): Bacteria > Patescibacteriota > Saccharimonadia > Saccharimonadales > Saccharimonadaceae > WRMD01. The sequence goes on along the minus strand of WRMD01000023.1, from coordinate 2,053 downwards.
TTAGGGATGGATATGGAGAAGGCGGTGGAGAGTTTGCGGGAATATAAGAGGTTACCGGAACATTTGCAGCTGGTGCGGACGGTGGATGATGAGGATTTTTATAATGACGCGGCTAGTGTGGTGCCGATGGCGACGATGGCGGCGCTAAGGGCTATCATGAAGCCGAAGATTCTTTTGGTGGGCGGGCAGGAAGTGGGGTTGGATTATACGCTGCTCGCGAGTAAGTGTCAGGAACTAGGGGTGAAGCGGGTGATGTTGCTGGGTGAGACGGCGAAACGGTTGCAGCAGGAGTTTTTGGTGGCAAGGTTTCCGAATGTGGAGAATCTGGCGACTTCGACGGTGGGGGATGTGGTGCGGGCGATGACGATTTATGCGGAGACGGGGGATGCGGTGATTCTCAGTCCGGGGGCGCCGAATAGTTGGGGCGGAGAGTTTACAGAGGCGGTGAATAGTTTATGAAAGAGGTAGAAGAGAGGTTGGCGGAGATTGAGGCGGCTTGGGGGAAGTTGGGGTTGGATGCGAAAATTGCGCGGCTGGAAGAGTTGACGCTGGAGCTGGCACGGCCGGATGCTTGGAGTGATAGCGACAGGGCGCAAGCGATGAGTAAGGAGATGGCGAGTTTGCAGAAGGTGGTGGAGCCGTGGGTTCTGGTGCGGAAGAAGGCGCTTTCGGCGCGGGAGTTTTTTGAACTAGGGGATGAGGAGAGTAGGGAGTTGGCGGAGGCGGAGTTGGCGGAGGTGGGGCGGGATTTGGAGGCTTTAAGGCCGTTACTTTGGTTTTCGGAGCCGCATGACGCGGGGGATGCGATAGTGCGGTTGACGGCGGGTGTGGGGGGTGCGGATGCGGAGGATTGGACGGAAATGGTGGAGCGGATGTATTTGCGGTGGGCGGAGAAACAGGGGTTTTCGGTGGCGCAAGTTGAGCGGCAGGAGGGGGGTGAGGCGGGGGTGAAGACTTCGGTGTTTGAGGTAGCGGGGGCGTATGCGTATGGGAAGCTGCGGGGTGAGCATGGGGTGCATCGGTTGGTGCGGTTATCGCCGTTTAATGCGGATGCGAAGCGGCAGACGTCGTTTGCGCTGGTGGAGGTGTTGCCGGTGATGGATGAGGCGGCGGTGAGCATTGACCCGGCGGATTTGAAAATTGATGTGTATCGGGCCGGGGGGCATGGGGGGCAGAGTGTGAATACGACGGATTCGGCGGTGCGGGTGACGCATATCCCGACGGGGACGGTGGTGGCGATTCAGAATGAGCGGTCGCAGTTGAAGAATAAGCAGCTAGCGATGAAGGTGTTGCTGGGGAAGTTGGAGCAGCTCCGGGCGGAGCAGAAGGCGGCGTCTTTGGATGAGCTTAGGGCGGGGGAGAGTGCGAGTTGGGGGCAGCAGATTCGGAATTATGTGCTGCATCCGTATAAGCTAGTGAAGGATACGAGGACGGGATATGAGGTGGGGGATGCGGAGAAGGTGTTGGATGGGGGGATTGATGGGTTTGTTGAGGCGTATTTGTCGGGTGCTAAAGCGTAGCTCCCTCCCCACCCCCTACGGGTAGACACAGCGGAGGGAGAAGCCACGATACTTACGATAGTTATTGTGCCCACCTGAAACAATGGAGCTATTATTGATGGCTGTGGAGCCCGTAGTGGTTGTCGTTAGCAAAGATGAACCATACCAGTTACCGACCGTAGATTGACGTACTCCGTTAGGAACATCAAAAGTATCCATCGAGACAGTGGCGAAGTTGGTCTAGCTCGCTTAAGCTCGCAATAAAGCAGATCAAAATGTCATCTTGTCTGCTTTATGCCTAACGGCGTTCGCTAGAGCTCACAGGGCGCTATAAGGGGATTGACTTTTGACGTCGAGTGTGCTATACTGTAGAACAGAGAGAATTATACTCAAAAAACCTCACCCCTGTTATAACAGGGGGTGGCTTGTTGGCCACCCTAAACCCCCGGCTATGCCGGGGGCAAGGCTTTAGCGTCATTATGGCTGTTGCCATTCTAAAACCTCCCGGTGCTAGACTAAGATTGCGGTCTGTCAACTGCAACATAAACCAAGCA
>WRMD01000022.1 GCA_009777315.1 Candidatus Saccharimonadota bacterium | reverse complement strand
AGTCCTCGCTTGGTTTGCTATAAGCAAACTCGGCTTTTGCCGACGAGGACGATGAGGGGAGGACTACTCCCCTCATGGGCTGGACACTGTGTCTACCCGTAGGGGGTGGGGAGCTATACAGTAGTGCGTTTTATTTTGCTCTTAGGTACTACCGCTAATTGGTAGCCTAATGTATCCATCACCTTAGTAAGGGTTTGGAGTGTTGGGTTGCCACTTTCGCTAAGGCTGGTGTATAGGTGTTCTCTTGTCATTCCTGTCTTGCTTGCTACATCTATCATGCCTCGCGCTTTGGCGGCATTGCCTAGAGCCTTAGTGATTTGTTTAGGATCGCCGCTCTCGAAAGCGACTTCTATATAGGCATCAATATCTTCCTGACTCTCCAAGAATTCTGCTGCATCCCATTTGCTAATTTTTACCTTCATTTTTTACTCCCTATTATTCTTCTCTTATTCTATCTCTCTTTTTAGCTCCTTTGCTTGGTTAATATCATCTTGCTGAGTGGACTTGTCGCCGCCACATAGAAGCAATATCCAGTCCTTGCCCTTTTGGAAGTAGTAGAGGCGGTACCCTGGGCCGTAATCTATCTTCTTCTCATAGACTCCACCACCCACGGACTTAGCATTACCCATCTTGCCTTCTTCCATGTTGTCTATATGGTTAAGGATGCGGACTCTTGCTTGTAGGTCACGAAGCTTGCGTAACCATTTGGCGAATATCTCGGTTCTATCTACTCTAACCATATCCCCATTGTAACTTATATCTTACAACGAGTCAAGTGGTGATTTTCTCCTCCCCACCCCCTACGGGTAGACACAGCGGAGGGAGCGAGCACGTTCTTTGAAGCCACCGCCTGTACCTGGGTTGACTAAGCTTGGATTAGCTGGAGTGGCTACGTCAGTTTTAGCTATGCCTGTCGGAGATAAGGCAGGTGATAGCCAGTAAGTAGCCGTAGACTGATTGGCCAGTCCATCAGGGGGATTAAACTCGCCCATAGTGACAGTGGCGAAGGAGGAGCGCGGCCTTCGCCACTGTCGGGACGGGTTGGATGCATTGGAATGGCCTGGGTGACGGAGATATTCGCGTAATCTGGTGGACGCCAACGGTTTCTACCGATGGCGTTGTTTATGCTGATACTTCCAGCGTTCGTGTTGCTCCAGGAACTATTGGCTGGCTTAAGCATGGCGGCTTTCTACTCCGCTGTGTCTACCCGTAGGGGGTGGGGAGAGCCTAGGTGCGGGTGAGGTGGTAATGGTCGGCGTATTCGCATTTGTAGGGCTGGAGGCTGCCGGGCGGGAGTTGGTGGTCGATTTCGGCGTTTCGGGCGGCGACTTCGGCGTCTTCGGCGGTTTTGTAGATGATTTTGGCGCGGTCGCCGACGTAGCAGCGAGGCGGCTCGACCTGTTGATGGGGGATAATTTTCTTGTTCTTGGGCATGGAGTAATGATAGCACACTTGGCTGGCATATTTGGTTAGCGTATTTGGTGGCGCTTGAGGTGGGCGGAGAGGAAGGGCGAAACCCCGCTCTAAAAGCGGGGTTTACTCGTGTTGCAATCACGTGGGGTGCATTTAAGGGTTAGTCTTCGTCAATCTCGGGGACGGGTGGGGCCTCTTGGGCGGATCCGGAGCCGTCTTGGCCCTCGGTTTCGGGTGGGGGTGGCGGGAAAAACACGCCGTTGACGACGACAGTATCTGCGGTTTGGCTACCGGGGGCGACAGCGAAGTCGATGAGCTGACGGTTGAGCGAGAAACCAAATAACTTGCGAGTGGCGAATTCGACATTGATGTCGTGTCCGGTCAACAAATCGTTGGCTATTTCGCTCTGCGGGACGCTCCACCGCCCCTCAAAATCAGCGGCGGCCAGATGCAGTCGGACCGAATTGCCGTTCACCTCCTCGGCGGTTTGAACCCGCATGAGGTAAGTGTCGGTGCTTGTGTCAAAACCCAGGATGAACGCTGCGATGAGCGCCGTAGCAAGTAGAACCAGAGAGTAGAGAATGATCTTCTTTTTGGACATTTCCATGCTAGTTAATTCCTCCTTTAATAAAGATAGTGGGTCGTTGAGGTACTAGTGCAACACGTTAATGAACAAGGTAAAAACCTCTAAGGGGGCAATCAGATGAATGATTTGCCCCACTGTATTCCATTGTAGCACAAACTGGTTAAAAAGTCAACTAAAAGCGTGGTTAGCGTGGTTTTGGGTGATTTTTTGCGCTCGATGGGCATAACGAGCCTCCTGGCACGTCTGCGGCTGAAAGAAAATGCTAGCAGTCTATTGACATGAGTGCTAAGGCGTGCTAGACTGGGGTATTAGCACTCGTATGGCAAGAGTGCTAAGCACAAGCAAGATTAATCTCGGAGGAAAGAGAGCAATGGGAAAGATTATCGGAATCGACTTAGGAACTACGAACAGTGCCTTCGCCTATATGGTGGCAGGTAAACCAGAGGTGGTGACGAACGCGGAAGGCGATCGGACGACACCCAGCGTAGTGGCCGTGACCAAAAAAGGCGAACGCCTAGTGGGCAAGATTGCCCAACGGCAGCGCGTGACCAACCCGAAAAACACGATTTATAGCGTGAAGCGGTTGATTGGGCGGAAGTTTTCTGACCCGGAAGTACAGAAAGACCTGAAAATCATGCCTTACCAGATCGTCAAGAAAGGCGATGGAGTAGCGGTAGAGATGGACGGCAAGGAGTACACACCGGAAGAGATCAGTGCGATGATTCTTGGGAAAATCAAGGCGGATGCCGAGGCTTTTCTTGGGGAGAAAGTGACCGAAGCCATCATTACTGTGCCGGCTTATTTTAATGACAGTCAGCGTCAGGCAACCAAGGACGCGGGTAAAATCGCGGGCCTGGAAGTGAAGCGCATAATCAACGAGCCGACCGCGGCTGCTCTGGCCTATGGGCTGGACAGCAAAAAAGATGAGAAAATCGTCGTCTTCGACCTCGGAGGCGGAACTTTCGACGTTTCTGTGCTTGAGCTCGGAGACGGGGTCTTTGAGGTTAAATCGACCAACGGCGATACTCATCTTGGCGGCGAAGATTTTGACAACGTAATTGTGAATTATTTGGTGGATACCTTCAAGAGCGAGTCGGGCGTGGACCTTAGGGGCGACGCGGGCGCGATGCAGCGGGTTAAAGACGAGGCGGAGAAGGCGAAAAAGGAGCTTTCGAGCGCGGTTTCGACCGATATTAATTTGCCGTTTATTACGGCGGACGCGGATGGGCCAAAGCATTTTGAGCATACTTTGACGCGGGCGAAGCTGGAAGAATTGACGGCTGACCTCTTGAAGAGGCTGGCTGGGCCGCTGGACAAGGCGCTAAAAGACGCGAAGTTGTCGGTGGGCGACGTCGATCAGATCGTGCTGGTAGGCGGGATGACCAGGATGCCGGCGGTGGTTGAAGTGGTGAAGAATTATTTCAAGAAAGATCCGATGCAGGGGGTGAACCCTGATGAAGTCGTGGCGGTGGGCGCGGCGGTGCAGGGTGGCGTGTTGCAAGGCGACGTGAAAGATGTGCTGCTGCTTGACGTGACGCCACTGTCGCTCGGAATTGAGACGATGGGCGGGGTGTGCACGAAGTTGATTGAGCGAAATACGACGATTCCGACCTCGAAATCGGAGACGTTTTCGACGGCGAGCGATAACCAGCCGCAGGTGGAGATTCATGTGCTGCAAGGTGAGCGCGAGATGGCGGCGGATAATAAGAGTTTGGGGCGGTTTGTTCTGGACGGGATTGCGCCGGCAAGGCGTGGTGTGCCGCAGATTGAGGTGACGTTTAACCTTGACGCGAACGGGATTTTGAACGTGACGGCGAAGGATAAGGGGACCGGGAAAGAGCAGTCGATTACGATTCAGAACTCGGGGAATATGAGCAAAGAAGACATCGAGAAGGCGCGGCAGGATGCTGAGTTGCACGCTGATGAGGATAAGAAAAAGCGTGAGGCGGTTGATGCGAAAAACCAGCTGGAGAACGCGATTTATCAGGCGGAAAAGATGCCGGATGAGCTTAAAGATAAGATTTCTGACGAGGATAAGGATAGTATCAAGAAGGCGGTCGAGGAAGCGAAGAAGGTGCTGGAAGAGTCTAGCTCCGATAAGGATGCGATGGAAGAAGCGGTGAAGACTTTGAATGATCGGATTATGCCGATTAGTGCGAAGCTGTATCAGGCGGAAGACTCTAAGGACGGTGGATCTTCTGGTGGTAGTGACGCCGAGGGCGGTGACGCAAAAGATAACGGATCGAACGATAATGACGAGCCGGTTGAGGGTGAAGTTGTAGATAAATAGCCCTGTCCTTCATAAAGTTAAGCCGCCCTTGTTTAGGGCGGCTTCGGCGTGGTTATGCTTGGGAGGAGAGGCGACGGGAGGGTGGTCAAGCGTGAACAGCTTGCCCAATGGGGAGAAGTAGCTCGCTCAATTCGGGCGGAATAGCTAAGGAGTAGGGCTGTTTAGAGCGGAAAACATAGTCGGTAATTCGGCTGGCGCGCTCCTCGAGTGTGAGCTCAGGGTCGTAGATACCAGCGTAGCTACAAATGGGATACCCGTTTGGGTATGTGCACTTATCATTGGCTGCACGACAGGCGTCACAGACGGCTTGGGGTGGTGCTTTTCGGCAACTTGCGGCCATAGTTCATAACCTCCTTAAGGTTCATTGATTACTGAGATGTACCCCCAGTGCTATTGAGCATAAAACAAATGACTTGATAAGTCAATGAATGATCGGGTTATGCGAACGTTCCCCACCCCCTACGGGTAGACACAGCGGAGGGAGTAACCCCAGTGGTTACCCCAACTAGTGGCCGCCCAGAGACCCCTATCATCCACGCCAGTAGCATTAGTCACGGTAGCCGACTCAACCGATGCGGAATACCAAAACGCTCGCCAATCTTGATTTTGCAGTCCTCCCACTTCCTGAGACGGACGAAAATAAGCCGACGAGACAGTGGCGAAGGGTTGTTTTCGATCGGCCAAAAAACTTGCTTTTATGTGTTGGCTTGTTATAGAATGATACTAACGAGGCTTACCTAGTAAACCTCTAAGGGTTGTTAGATCGGTCGCAAGACCGACCTAACTATTTCTCCTGAACCTCAACGGTGTAGGTAATTAACCCGAACAATACACTAAGAATGGTTTTCTTTCGCATATCACACCTCCTTTCTTGAAAAAACAATGGACTTCTTAAAGTTCAACTAGGATAGTCTAAGAAGCCCGCGTGGAAACTTAACGGTAACCTCCTAAACCAGTCCAAAACCCTAGAGGGAAGCCTATCATGATAGGCTTCCCTCTAGCAAGCATAACCCTTGTAGCATTTTGTCTCTGAGCTCTCAGATAAGGAAAACTGCAAAAACAGGAGAATCATTCCTATTTAGCAGCTCCTCCTTCGCCACTGTCTCGGCAGACCGGTTAAACTCTGGGCAAGGTTTACTGTACCAGTCCGCAGCTACATATGATGGCACGTCATCTCTATCCAGCGATATGACAGGTGCTATTATGCGTACCCGGGACAACGATGTCTATGCAGGTATAAGCAATCTAAACAAAATAACTGGCATAACCCTCCGCTGTGTCTACCCGTAGAGGGTGGGGAGATGGGCCTGACCTCGGGGTGGGGTGGAGGGGTGTGGTATAATAAGGTTATGGGTCTTGTTTCGACTAGGGTGGCGAGTTTGACACTCTGGCGGTATCGATTTTTTATATCCTATGTGTTGATAGGGTTGCTTTTTGCCGGAATGGTGATCATGTTGCCGTGGCTGCAGGGGATGCGGTTAAACGCGGCGGAAGAGGCGTCGAGCGTCGTGGCGATGGGGCTGGGTAGGTCGAACTTCGGCGTGGCGCACCTGCCTTATTATGTGTTGCAGCGGCTGAGTTTAGAGGTTTTGGGACTAACGGCGCTAGCTATAAAACTTCCCTCAATTATCTTGGGTATCGCCTCGGGAGGATTGATTGTGCTGATCCTAAACCGCTGGTTTAAGAACTTCGTGGCGCTGGTGGCGGTGGCGCTATCACTGTTCTCGGTGGGGATTCTGAGGCTGGCGACGACCGGGACGCCGGCGATTTCCTATGTTTTTTGGCCGGCGCTGCTGTTTTTTATCGGGAGTGTGATTCTCGATCGCAAGCCGAACGCCTGGATTAACGTGGCGTTTTTCGCGACGGCAGCGTTGTCGCTGTATATACCTTTTATGATATACGTGCTGGGGCTGCTGCTGATTATCATTGTGTCGCATCCGCACCTGCGGTTTTCGGCGTTCGGGATGCCAAAGGCTCATTGGCTTCTGGGGGGGGTTGCGGCAACGATACTGCTAGTACCGCTAATGGTTGGCATAGCCGCGAGACCGAGTGAGATGGGGGCTCTACTGTTGCCGGGCGAGATAGATATTTATGAAAATATGCGGATGACGCTGCTGACATTGGTGGATTTTCAGGGGAGATTTGGGATACCGACGCTTACGCCGCTGTTTCAGTTGCCGACCTTTCTTTTGATGCTGTGTGGTATCGTGGCGATGGTGACGTCGATCCACCGAGCGCGCAATTATACCGTGCTAGCTGGGGTGATGATGGCGCTGCCGGCAAGCTTGATTGTGCCGGAAGTGTTCCCGGTGATTGTGTTGTTTGGAGCGATACTGGTGGCAGACGGGATGCGCTACGTGCTTTATAGGTGGAAAAATATCTTCCCGCTCAACCCGTACGCGACGACGGTGGCGCTGGTGCCGCTTTTGGTGTTGTTTGGGGCGATTATACCGGCGGACTTTTATCGGTTTTTCTATGGCTATAGGTATGGGATTTCGCTGTCGGCATTGTCGAATAATGATTTGGCGTTGATTCGCGAACAGCTGGAGCCCGGAGATGTGTTGCTGGTAACGGAGGAGGAACGAGAGTTTTATAGGCCGCTGGCGCGAGAGTTAGGGGTGAATGTGACGGATGGGTCGGGTGTAACGTTGGCGGATGGGGCGGGCGAAGAGGGTGGCGAGATGGCGGCGGGGAGGGTGTTTGTGTCGCGAGCGGCGAGAGAGAGCCAGAGTAGATATACCGTAGAAAGTATTATTGTTTCGAGTGCGTCGGTTGACGCGAACCGCTTCTACAGACTAGCGTTTTGGGCCCCAGACTGATAAAATATACTCATTAAGGAGTGATATGGCGTTTGACCAATTAAAGATGTTGAATGAAGCGCGCAAGGCGCAAAAAGAATTAAGCAAGAAAATTATTGAGGTGGACTCGGGTGACGGGGCGGTGATTGTACGGATAAATGGCGAAATGAAGATTCAGAGCGTGAAGCTGGATCCGGAGCTGATTGATTTTGATGACATCGAGGAGTTGGAGCGCTGGATTGAGAATGCGATGCGTGATGGCTACGCGAAGGCTCAAGAGGTGGCACAGGAGACGATGCAGCCGCTGATGGGCAAGCTAGGCTTAATGGGGCAGTAGTAAAGGAAATGCTACCGAAGGCGCTACAGGATGCTACGTCCGCCCTCGGGTGTTTGCCGGGCGTGGGGGCGCGAACGGCGGAGCGCTATGCTTGCTATCTCTTGAAAAATGATCCGATTGCTAGCAAGCGGATTGCGATGACTTTGGCGGAACTACACACTCGGGTGAAAACTTGCCCGAAGACATTCGCGTTGATTTCGGAGGATGAGGAGGTGAGCGCGCTGTACGAAAATCCGGGTCGTGATCGGAGTGTGATTTTGGTGGTGGAAGAGGCGCTGGATCTAGTGGCGATTGAGAAAACGGGGGAGTTTAAGGGGGTGTATCATGTGCTGGGCGGGGCGATTTCGCCGATTGACGACGTGACGCCGGACAAGTTGCACTTTCGTGAGTTGATTGACAGGGTGGAGGAGGATGATGTGAAAGAGGTGATTGTGGCGACGAATGCGAGCATCGAGGGGGAGAGCACGGCGATTTATCTGCAGCATGAGCTGAGCGGGCGGTACCCGGATTTGAAGATTAGCCGGTTGGCGCGGGGGATTCCGATGGGGGTGGATTTGGGCTATACGGATCAGTTGACGCTGAGTCAGGCGCTGAAAGGAAGGACGATATTATGAACGAAGTCGTTAAAAATACCCCTGTCGGCAGCACCCTTGCAGGGCAAACAGCCGCCAGAACTATTTTTAACAACTTCATCTCAAAGTATGGCTCGTTTGTGGTAGTGCAGGCGGAGAATCCGGATGGGGATAGTTTGGGGGCGGCGTTGGCACTGGAATCGGTGCTAATGGAGAAGGAGACGAGCTTGTATTGTCCGGTGCAGATTCCGAAGCATCTCAGGTATTTGGCGGGCTGGGACAGAGTGAGTGATGAATATAATTTTAGTGCACAGGCGGTGATAATAGTCGATACGGCGAGCGAAGTTTTGTTGTCGAAATTGCTGGAGACGCCGGAAATCAAGAATCACTTGGTGAGTCATCCGGTGCTGGTGGTGGATCATCACGTGACGGAGGCGGATTTGACGTTTGATCATGAGTTGATTCAGGGTGATGAGGTGTCGACGACGCGAGTTTTACAAAAATTATTGCCGGAAGTGACCCCTGATGTGGCGCAGATGTTGCTGGCCGGGACGATGAGTGATACGCTGGGGCTAACGACGCCGGCGGTCGGGGCGGAGGATTATCGAGCGGTAGCGGATTTGATTGATGCGGGGGCGAATGTGGCGGATTTGGAGGAGGCGCGGCGGGAGCTGGCGAAGAAAACGCCGCGGATGTTGGATTATAAGGCGGATTTGATCAAGCGGGTAGAGTATCATTTGGACGGGAAGCTGGCGACGGTGCATATTGGCTGGGAGGAGATTAGGGAGTATTCGGATGAGTATAATCCGGGGGTGTTGATTTTGGAGGAGCTGCGGATGGTTGAGGGAGTGGAGGTGGCGGTGGCGGTGAAGACGTATCCGGATGGGAAGCTGACAGGGAAGATTCGGGCTCTAAAGCCGATCGCGGAGGAGTTGGCGGGGCATTTTGGTGGGGGCGGGCATGCGTATGCGGCCGGGTTTCGGGTATACGAAAATTATGAGCAGGTGCTGAGAGAGTTGGTGGGGGCGGCGGACGAGTTGCTGGAAGATTAGTGTGGCGTGCGAAAAGCCTGCGGGTTGGCGATAAAACGTCCTCGCAGGCTTTAGTGTTTTCGGGATGCTAGATTGGCTCAATGGTGCCGTCTGACAGGATGATTCTGCCCGGCTTACCAAGCTTCCTGCAGTGGTCGATTACGCTCTTGGTCCCTTTGCTTTGGCCATCCCAAAACGCCAGGACGAAATCGCTGTACTCGACAATCTGATGGTTGCGCTTGATCGGCGCGGCTCCTCGGCCGAATCTTGCGTAGTCCGGCAGGAACTCCGTCAGCTTGATGCCGTTGGCATTGGCGTATTCCTTGGCGCTGGTGTCAACGCCTTTGGCGCCACCGGAGACAATCTCCGTGGTTTCGGGTGGCAGATACCCTGCCAGGTTACTGTTGCTGACCGTCATGGCTCTTGACCCAATAACGGCAACTTTCATTAAACATCACCTCGGTTGATAAAATTCATAGGACGAAAATCGCCCTATCTTACCACAGTATAGCACACTCGGTCAAAAAAGTCAATACTTCTAGCGCTTAAACGGTGGGGATAGGGTTCATTGGGGGGAGGGGCAGGCTGGTTTTATTGAGGTGGAGCGATACTGGTTGTGCTATAATTATTACAGTTATGCGTAGGAAACTCTTGGTGGTGCTGGTCGCAATTTTTGCCTTATTGCCCCTCTTTAACATCGCCGTTCTCACTCAGCCTGTAAATGCACAGTTTAGTATATCCGAAATGAACCCGGGTGTACCGCTCAGCAACCTCGAACGCATAGAGTGTAGCGCAAGTCCGGAAGGGTTTGGGTTTCCCGCACGGATGAACCTAACGTTCAGGTTGCGAGGCGGGAATACGGTCAGCGATATTCATGTGCATGTTGGATGGAGTACCGGGTTTCAAAATCCGCCAACCAACGACCAGCTGAGGCAGGCGTGTCCAAACGCTATCAATGGGCTGGTCTCTTCATTGGGTGGGGTGCAGATTGATTCGTCTACTGATGATGGCTGGGACGATATATTTGGGTCATTCTGGACTTTTCAAATTAGTCCTTCGGAAGGGACAGTCATAGATAATAACTGGCTATCAGTCTCAAGTATAGACTGGACGAGCACGCTCGCTGGATGCGTCCACAACCAAACCACCTGTTCGATACAGTTTCAGAGCAACCTAAATATACGGGCGGTGGGCAATTTGCAATTAGGCCCGAACGCTAGAGGCATCACTGACTTTACGCAAACCGGCGGAACGGGCGCGATTAGCGGCGCGAACACCCTGTCGATGACGAATTTTCGCGTCGATTCGTCAGCGGCTAACGTTGTACTTGAGGTATGCATCACGGAGTCTCCCACCACGTGCTTTTCCACGGATATAACAAACACCGTGGAGGAGTGGGCGCCGCCGCCGGGTGGTGATGACAGTGAGGGGGCGGTGGAGGTGATTACCTGTGAAATCGGGCGGTTTGGCTGGGCGATTTGTGGGCTGGTGGAGACAGCGAATCGGTTGCTCGGGCAGATTTATGAGTCGGTGCTGGATCAGATGCTAAGAGTGCCGGCGGCGCTTCTGACTACTGATAGCGGCACGTACGGAGCTTGGAGAACATTCCGAGACATCGCTAATATCGTGTTTATTATTTTATTCTTGTTTGTGATCTTTTCGCAGGTCTCGGGTATCGGCATCAGTAATTATGGCATCAAGAAGGTTCTCCCCAAGCTTTTGGTGGCGGCTGTCCTGATCAATTTGAGCTTCTTTATCACGCAAGCGGCCGTGGATATCAGTAATATCATCGGTCACCAAGGTAACGCTCTACTGAAGGGCATAGCCGAGACGATCCCGGTGGTGGACGCTGGGGGTGGCAGTGATCCGGGCGGATTCTTTACTGGGTTTGTAGAGATTATCGGCCCGCTGATTGGGGTTACCTTGGTCGGTTTTGCGTTTATGACCGCGTCGGGAGGCCTGGGTGGAGTGGCGGCGATTTTTATCATGATGATCGTTTCGGGGTTGATTTCTGTGGCGTTTTTGTTCGTGGTGCTGATTTTCCGACAGGTTGCCGTGGTGCTGTTGGTGGTTTTGTCTCCGGTCGCTTTTGCCGCCATGCTGCTGCCTAACACCGAAAAAATGTTCAGCAGCTGGTGGAGGGCCTTTAAAGCTATGCTGGTCGTGTATCCTGTGGCCGGCTTGCTAATGGGCGGCGGTGTGTTGGCCGGTAGAGTCATAGCTCTCTCTGGGGGCGGCAGCACGTTATTCGGTGTGATCGCCGCCGCCGCTACGATCCTGCCATTCTTCTTGGTTATTACGGTAACGAAGACAGCACTGCTAGGACTAGGTATGGTGGGTGGAGCGCTAACGGGTAAGATGAACCAGCTAGGCGGCGCAGTAGGAGGAGCCGCTAAGAAACCAC
>WRMD01000021.1 GCA_009777315.1 Candidatus Saccharimonadota bacterium | reverse complement strand
TCAGACACTGGTGCCATCGCTACTAATATCTGGGGCGGAAATATGCTAGTGCCAGGTGGACAGGCAATACACCGGCAATCTGGCTTTACCCTCCGCTGTGTCTACCCGTAGGGGGTGGGGAGGTTTTGTGAGTAATAACGAACGCCGTTAGGCATGAATTATGCTAAAATCACACTTTTAGCTAATTCATGCGAGCTTTAGCGAGCTAGACTAAAGGCGCGCCAAGGTACAATTTCATGAGTGACGTCTCGGAGCTTGGCAAAGCGAGAGGCAGACGCGCCTTCCCTGTGGCGACAGGCGAAGGCGACGTCGAGTCCGAATGAAATTCTATACCTTAGGCAGCCTTTTTATTGATTGTTTTCAGAATAGAGACTGGTTGTGGAAGCTTTTCTAGTTTTATGCTATAATATAGCCATGAAAACCCTCCCCGTGGTCGCACTGATCGGCCAGACCAACGCCGGCAAATCCGCCCTCTTCAATCGCCTCACGCGGAGCCGCACCGCCATCGTCGCCTTCGACGAAGGCACCACCCGCGACCCTGTCATGCGCGAACTTCTCACCCCCACCGCCGATTTCTGGCTCTGCGACACCGCCGGCCTCAAATCCCCCGACGACGAATTCGAAGCCTCCATCCAAGACCAAATCGCCGACGCCATTGACCTCGCCTCCGTCCTCGTTATGGTCGTGGATAGCACCAAATACCCCAACCATGACGACAAAAAAATCGCCCGTATGGCCCTAAAATCCGCCAAACCAGTCATCCTCGCCCTCAACAAAAACGACCTCCGAGCCGCCCTGCCCGAATCCGAATTCCTCCAACTCGGCATCAAAAACATCATTTCCGTCTCTGCCAACCACGGTCGTGGCACCAAAGAGCTCGTCCAGCACGTCGCAAACGACCTGAAATCCGCCAATCTCGCCATCAAAAAGAGCAAAACCATCAGCCCCGACCTCAAAATCGCCCTCATCGGCCGCCCCAACGTCGGCAAAAGCTCACTTTTCAACACATTAGCCAACAAACAGCAAGCCCTCGCTAGCAGTAAAGCCGGCACCACCCGCGACATCAATCGCGTCCAAATCCGCTACGAAGGCCAGAGCCTAGAAATCCTCGACACCGCCGGCGTCCGTAAATCCGGCAAACAAGAGGTTGGCGTCGAGAAGTTTTCCGTCGCCCGTACCCTCGAAGCCATCCTCGAGGCCGACGTCTGCTGCCTGCTCGTCGACGCTACCGAACCCCGCTCCAGCTTCGACCAATCCCTCGCCGGCCAAATCATCGAAGCCGGCTGCGGTCTCATCATCGTCGTCAGCAAATGTGATTTAGTGTCGAAAGGATTTATTGGGCGATCTCCTCGGAACGTCCCGGAGGTTGGCAAACCGAGGGGGAAGAACGGCTCCCCCGTGGCGACGGGCGGAGACGATTCTGTGTCCGAGGAGACGACCCAACAAATCCTTTCTGATCTCAGTTATGATTTCAAATTCGCCCCTTACGCCCCCGTCGTCCTGACTAGTTCCGAAAGCGGCAAAAACGTCACCAAAATCCTCGAGCTCGCCCTCGCCATCAAGTCTAAACGCGACCAAACCCACAAAACCGCCGAGCTCAACAAGATCCTCCTTGACGCCGTGAACGCCCACCCGCCGGCCGCCACCAAGGGCGCCCTCCCCAAGCTCCGCTACGCCGTCCAAACCGACAATTCACCCCCGTGGTTCGTCATTTACGGCGCCCACCTCGACCACCTCCACTTCTCCTACAAACGCTACCTCGAAAACGTCTGGCGCCAGCACCTCGACTTCTGGGGCACCCCCATCAAATTCTCCTTCCGCAACTCCTCCTCCGGCCGCACCAAAAAATAAAAACCCGCCAACAGAGGCGGGTTTTCAAGAATCCTTCATACATCTTCTTCTCGCTTGCACGAGCGCATCGAGCGCATTCACGCCCAATCGACACTTTCCGCGGCCAAAATCGCCTCTTGGTTGGTCTCGAGGTGTTCCAGCAGTATTTCGGCGGCCTTTTCCGTCAGGGCCCAGTTTTTGTCAGGCAGTGGCGACTGCTCGCATTCAGGGTCGAAATAGATATACACCCGCATTTCCAGACGACCTTCTTTCAGGTCTGAGCCAGGCGCGATGTCTACATCCTTCCACATTCCGTCCCTCATCACTCGTTCGGTAAAGAAATCAGCTCTTTCGTTCCGACTTAGCCTCGCTATCTTCTGGCTATAATTGCCAAAAGCAAACGGCTCGAATATGGCGGGAGTCGATCCTAGCCTGGGATAGGCGCAGGTTATCATCATCGCGAAGTCTTTGATCTTTTCCTTCTTCTCGGCGTGGCAGAGTATGAAGCAGGCGGCTCTGCCGATCACCTCATAGCGGATAATTCTCTTCAGCTCGGTGTCTTTCTCTCCGAACAGGCATATTACAGACATGCATTTTACCTCCTTAGGGTTTTTGTATGAAAAGTTAAGGTACCTCCCACAGTATAGCACACTTACGCTTAAAAGTCAATATGTACATATCCTAAACCCCATTGTATAATCGTAATATGAACCAAAAAGAGAGCCTTAGAAACATCAAAATCGGCCGCATCTACCGCCATTTCAAAGGCGACCTCTACCTGGTACGAGACATAGCAGAGCACTCCGAGACCAATGAGCCTCTCGTCATCTATCAAAAACTCTACGATGACGGCAGTCTATACGCCCGCCCGGCCCACATGTGGCTCGAGCCCGTCGACCACCAAAAATACCCCGACGTCAAGCAAACCCTCCGCTTCGAACTCCAGGATATTGCCTCGGTCGTTGCAAAATAGAAAAGCGGCGCGCCAGTTGGGTCGGTAGGGGTATTTGCTTTTTCGTAGTTTTCAGGGTAAGATATTGCAAGCTGGGTGTATTCTTAATAATCTATAGAAAGGTTGTGATTATGTGTTTCACAAGTTTAAAGGCAAGATCATCTGGAGTGCTGACGGAATCAGTTTTGAAGAGCTAATCGCCATAATCGAAGACGATTTCCCGAAGGACTCCGTAGCAATCAAGCTGGACCGGCTATTCTTGACAAGATACGGTCTGGGAACGATTTCGGAAGTGCAAAAACGCGGCATCCCGGTTTTCGCGGATGCAAAAATCGTGGAAATACCAAGCAAAGTCAACGAAGTAGCCAAGTTGCACCTGGAGCATCAACCGTGGATGTTAAATGTCATGGCCGGTGTGTGCAATAACGGCCTGACGCCTTCACGCCCCAACAGCAACCAAAAAGCGGACGAACTTTACCACTTCTCCGGCTTGTGCCGCGAAGCCGGCACGAAATCCTGTGTGGTAACCGTGCTTACCAGCAAAACGCCCGAATTAGCCGAAGACGAGTTTAATAAAACGGCTTTGGAAGCAGTCATGTTTTACGCCCAGCTGGCGTTCGACTGCGGCGTTACGGACATTGTCTGCTCTCCCGAAGAGGCCATCAAAGTAAGGACCTTAGGGAGCATTGATATCAATACCCCCGGTATACGCATGCCGGGCGGCGATGCAGGCGACCAGGCGCGCATTATGACGCCGGCAAACGCTATCAAAAACGGTGCCACCAGATTAGTTATCGGCAGGCCTCTAAGCGAAGGCGGCGATTTCCATGGTAATCTCGCTAAAATTCGGGCAAATATGGGAGGTGCTACGTAATGGAGTTAAAAATCCTTGACTACCTCAAAAAGCATGGCGGCATTTACACGGACATGATCGCCGTTCTTAAGAGCCATGGGCCAGGAGGTGGCCGCAATATCAGCAACGCTTACATCAACGCCCGCGTCCTAAACCAAAAAGACGATGCCGGTCGGTATGTGCATTACGATTTCTTGCATGGAGTCGGCGCGAGTATCAGCGAACACGCCAAGCGGCTGGGCGCGAACATGATTATCGGCGTGGTAACAACCGGCGCAACGTTGGCGGAATTCGCCGGCGAAGCGTCAGGTATAAGGTTTTGTTCTTGGAACCCGCATGATGAAGATTCGACACCCGATGCCGATCTGGCCGGCAAAAATGTGCTGGTTGTGGATGACACTACAACTACCGGTGCTTCTATCAGCGACTGTATCAAAGTTTGCGAAGCGGTCGGTGCGAATGTAGTGGGTGCGCTGACGTTAGTCCGACGCGATCCCGAGAAAGTACGCGAAGAACAAGTGGGGCTTAACCCCAACACCCAAGAGTTTGTGTCCCTGTTGGACATTGACTTCAAAATCGTCATCGAAGAAGCGAACGATAAAAGCATCTTGCTCCGCGCCGGGTTGCCGGTACGCCTCGACATTGGGTATGCCGCTACGGATGACTGGCCGAATAAATACCCTAATCTGACATACGAAGGCGAGCCAAATACTAAATGAACCAACCAAACCTTTCGTTGTATCTTTAAAGGCCTGCATATGCAGGCCTTTCAACTGCCTCAAACTTTCCTACGACCTCTGTAGTAGCACCATAAACGCCTCGCTCGGTATATCCACTTTGCCAAACCGCTTCATCCGCTCCTTACCCTTTTTCTGCTTCTCCAGCACCTTCTTCTTCCGCGTCACATCCCCGCCATACAGCCCGGTTGTCACGTCCTTTCGGAACGCCCCCAACGTCTCCCGCGCTATAAACTTCCCCCCAATCGCCGCCTGCAGCGCCACTTCAAAGTTCTGCCGCGGTATCACTTCTTTCAACTTCTCCGTCACTTTTCGCCCGATCGCCACCGCCTCCGACCGATGCGCCATCACACTTAAAGCATCCACCATCTCCCCCGCCACATAAAAATCCACCCGCACCAAATCCTCCGCCCGATACCCCGCCAAATCATAATTAAACGACCCATACCCCGCCGTCTGACTCTTCAGCTGATCATAAAAATCCGTCAACAGATTCGCCAGCGGCGCCTCAAACGTCACAATCGCCCGCTCCCCCACATAGCTCAAGTTTTTCTGCTGCCCCCGCCGCTCATTTATCAGCCCCAGCACATTCCCCACATAATTTTTCGGCACAATAATCTCCCCCGCCGCCCACGGCTCCCGAATCTCCACCACCTTACTCACATCCGGCAAATTACTCGCGCTCTTTATATCCAGCTCCGCCCCATCCGTCATCGTCACCTGATAATCCGTACTCGGATTCGTCACAATCAAGTCTAAATCAAACTCCCGCTCCAGCCTCTCTTTGATAATATCTAGATGCAGCAGTCCCAAGAACCCAATCCTTAGCCCAAACCCGAGTAGCGGCGAGTTCTCCGGCATAAATTGCAGCGCGCTATCCGACAGCGCCAGCCGCTCCACCGCCTCTTTCAACTCCTTATACTGATCATTCGACACCGGGAAAAACCCCGCATACACAAACGGCGTCACTTCCTTATACCCCGGCAGCGCCTCCACTATCACATCACTCATCCCCTGCTCCTTTCTTCGCTCTCGTCCCGCCGCTTCCCCAAAAACCTCCGCCTATCGCTCACTATTGCCCGCCACCACATCAACCTCAGCCGCGTTCGCCCCTGATTATGCCTCACCACTACGCTAGGCTCAAACTCCGCCCCGCCCGCCCGTCGGCACAAATCCTGCCCCTCATGATACAGAAACCCAGCGTCAAACCCACCCAAACGCCGGAACAAATCCGCCTCCATTACCATGCTACCCTCAGCCACCCAATCCACCCGCCGTCGTTCCGGCTTTGCCCAAAGCCGCTTAAGCTTCCAATATGACAGGCCATCCAACCACAGCGGCTGTATGAATTTCCCGTAGTTCCAGCGCATCGGCTCACCCTTTTTATCCAAGA
The DNA here is from genome assembly GCA_009777315.1 of Candidatus Saccharimonadota bacterium. Lineage (GTDB taxonomy): Bacteria > Patescibacteriota > Saccharimonadia > Saccharimonadales > Saccharimonadaceae > WRMD01. The sequence goes on along the minus strand of WRMD01000021.1, from coordinate 6,765 downwards.
TCAACGTCCCCACAATCTTCTCCCGCCCATCAGCAAAAATCTTCTCGATTTTAGCCCTGTTTCCCTCGCTCACCAGCTCCATATCATCATCCAAAAACCAAATCACCCCATCCTTCACCTTACCTAAAGCCAAATTACGCGCCGAAGCCGGCCCTTTGCGCTCCTTATCTCCTAGCACCAGCACGCTATCAAATCCATCAGCCGCGAGCTGCCCCAGCAGCTTCTCTAGTTTCGCTTTCGACCCGGCATGCGGGATGGCTACCGTCACTTTCATTTTCGCTTTAGTTTTCTGTCAATTTCATTCAGAATCTCCCTCGCTTCCGCCTGCGTCAACTTCTTCTTCACCTCATGGTGAATCCCCAGCCTGCGAAACCCTTCCTGAATCAATTTCTTCTGCTCCGCTGTTGCCGGCCTCCCATCATCAATCGAACCGTCGCCGGAAATCCCCATCTTCCTCCCACGCTTAATCCCCATCAAGATCACCGTCACAGCAATCACAAAAACCACAATGAAAGGCACGAACATAAGAACAGGAAGCCCATCCCTCCCGCCAAACACCCCACCCTCATCTCTCTTCATGCTCTCAATCTCAAAACTCGACGCGATTTCGTGTCGGCGCGCATCCGATTTGAGATATTTAATCCAAATCGCATCGCCCACTTCCAAAAAACAAAAATCGCTCAGCCCATCATTCCGCCCACTAAATTCCTGTCCATCAATAGTCACATTATACGAAATATAACAGAAATTACTCGACGACGGTTCGCCGCTTATCATCGTCCGCTCCGTTACAATTCCCTCTGTTAACGCATATCTATCGTTCATTTCCTACCTCCAAAATTTTTTGCTAAACTTACCGTATCCCCCACTTTCGCCTCCCGCGTTGTCTTCAAATTCGTCACCACATACCCGATTTCCCCCGTTCCCAAACTCGGTTTCGCCGTCATCCCCGGGCTTAAGCAACCCACTTCCAACGCGATCCCCGAAGTTTCCGTCGCCAGCATCCGAATCTTCTCACCCTTCGCGAGAGCTCCATCCACAATCCGCACATACAGCACCACCCCCCGATAATCATCATAATACGAGTCAAAAATCAAGGCCCGAAGCGGCGCATCCACCTTACCCTCCGGCGCCGGAATCCGCTCGACAATCGCTTCAAGCACCGCCTCAACATTCGCACCAGTTTTAGCCGAAACCCCGATAATCTCATCCTCCGAGCAGCCTAGCAAATCCACCAATTCCGCCGTCACTTTCGACACATCCGCCGCCGGCAAATCAATCTTATTCAGCACCGGAATAATCTGTAAATCCGCCTCCAGCGCCAAATAAACATTCGCCAAAGTTTGCGCCTGAATCCCCTGCGACGCATCCACTACGAGGAGCGCCCCCTCACACGCCGCCAAACTACGCGACACCTCATACGAAAAGTCCACATGTCCCGGCGTATCAATCAAATTCAGCGTATAATCCTCACCGTCATGCTCATATTTCATCGTCACCGGCGTCAGCTTAATCGTAATCCCCCGCTCCCGTTCCAGCTCCATACTGTCCAGCAGCTGCGCCTTCATCTCCCGCTTCTCCACCGTCCCCGTCATCTCCACCAGCCGATCCGCCAGCGTCGATTTCCCGTGGTCAATATGCGCGATGATACAGAAGTTCCGAATCTTTTCCATCCCTGTTATCATATCATAAACTCGCCAGCCCAGCAAGTGACAAACCTCCCGCATGACGCAGGAGGTTATTATGTCCACAGAGGCGGTAGGTTTTTGAAATTGTACTTGGCGAAATCAAATTGCCGCGCCGCCAAGTCTACAATCTCGTAGATTTTAATCAACTCCGGCGTATCCGCCATCTGTCTTTTCAGCCGCCTAAGTAAGGACGTACAGACGATTGTCGCTGTTTCCATCGTCTGCGAGTGTTTCAGATACTCCTCCGTCTCCAGATACGCCCGCACATCCAGCGGTTGCCAACCTCCACCCAGCACCTTTACCACAATCTTTTCCCCGGCATACTTCACTAGGCCGACCCCGTTACTCTGTAGCATTCTCAGCCAGAGCATCAGCTCCATCCAGTCACACATCTTGATTAACTTCGTCTGATACCGTTCGCGTCGTTCGTACTCTTGCCAAATGTCGATAAACATCTGCTTCTTCCGCAGCATCCCATACAGCATCCTAATCCCTTGTCGCTCGCCGTCGCGCTTCTCTTCCGAGCTCACTTGATCCACGTTTGTCGCGACATCGCCGGTTATCTTCTCTGGGTCGTCGTGCATGCACCCTTGCAAAAACGTCTCCGACACGTCGATTTCTTCCCGCAACAATTCGACAAATTCCGACGGTATCGCCATCGCGGCCAACCGCGCCACCGCCATCTGGTGCTCGTCAATGCTCTGCCAAACCAATCGATACATCATCGCCTCTATGCTGTCCGGATACCCTAGTCGTCGTGCCGTAATCGCTCGCGGAAAGTTCCGCGCATGCAGCGCATAGAATAAGCACGTCGCTTCCCCGCGTGGGTCAAGTTTCTCCACGTCTCTCACCTACCTCTCTTAAGTTTCGCTAGCCTCGGCTACTGTTATTATCCTATCTGACCCACCCCTCAATCGCAAGCATAAGCGAGAACTCCCCACAGGCTCTACCTCTGTAACCATGACAAGACCATTGACTTTCCATTCCGCTTGTGCTATACTGTACAATAGAGAGAGTTATATTCCAAATCACCGACCCCTGTAATATCAGGGGTAATTTACATCAAAAAAGTCCGGATTTACTCCGGCTTTTTTGATTTCGTTAAGGAAAGGAAGAAAACCTTGGTTTTCTTGCTAAATATTAAACCTAAACTCCACCACATCCCCCTCCCGCACCACGTAATCTTTGCCCTCAGTCCGCATTTTGCCAGCCGCCTTCACCGCCTGTTCGCTCCCCACCGCCGCCAAATCATCATAATCCATCACCTGCGCCGCGATAAACCCCCGCTCAAAATCCGTATGAATCACCCCGGCCGCCTGAGGCGCCGTGCTCCCGGCCTTAATCGTCCACGCCCGCACTTCCTTCACCCCCGCCGTCAAATAACTCTGTAGCCCCAGCGTCTTATATGCCGCCTTAATCAACTTCTCCAGCCCCGAATACTCGATATTATATTCCTTCAAGAACTCCCGGCGCATCTCTTTATCATCCAACTCCGCCAACTCCGCCTCGATCTTCGCGTTCACAAAAACCGCCTGACTCCCCGGCACAATCGCCGCTAGCTCCGCCTGTCGCCTCTCATCCGCCAGCGTCTCCTGATCCACGTTAAACATATAAATCACCGGTTTCGCCGTGAGTAGCGGCACCTCATCCAAATCCGCCTCTTCAAAACCCTTCTTCGCCCGCATTTTTGCCACCGTCTCATCATCCGCCAGTTGCAGCTCCAAATTAATAATCTCAATATCATCCCGCGGACTCTGACTAACCCCATCACCTCCCGCCGCCCCGTCATGCCTCAACACCTCGCTATCCGAAAACGCCCTGACCACATGACAAATCGCATTACACTCTCTAATATGCGCCAAAAACTTATTCCCCAACCCCTCGCCACTGCTCGCCCCCGCCACCAGCCCAGCAATATCCACAAACTCCACCTGCGCCGGAATAATCTTCTCCGTCTTATAAATCTCCCCCAGCTTCCCCAGCCGCTCATCCGGCACCGGCACCAGCCCCACATTCGGCTCAATCGTCGCAAACGGATAATTCGCCGCCAGCGCCCCCGCCCCTGTCAGCGCATTAAACAGCGTCGACTTCCCCACGTTCGGCAGCCCCACAATCCCAATCTTCAAGCTCATAGAGGTAGTATAACATATTTTCCCAAGAATCCGCCCGCGTAGAGCCTAGTAAACGATGGCGACGACCATGTAAGCGACAGCCAGCAGAATCAAAGCGATGTCGCGCCAGTGGTCAGAAGCTTTTTGCATAAGGGCGTTGACCCTCGGATAAACGCCGTAGCTAAACACCGTCGCAGCAGCAGCAAATAGAAGCGTGTTTTGAAGGCAAATATAACCGTGGATATTAAAGGGTTTGTTGGTGTAGTCCCAGAGAGTATTTTCGCCATGCATCCTAATGACCAGAAGCGCGCCGACATATTCCACGACAGCCATCAAGACCAGATTGATGAGAAAATGCAACGGCAGACGACTAGTCAAGCGCTCCGGCAAGAGGCGATAGATGACAATAATCGCGACAACGCCCCAGCCATATATCGGGTAAGGTTCCAGCCAATTATCAAGTATGCCAAAGTTCGTGTAGTGTTCAGGGTCAAACAAACGGGTGACATGAAAAAGGGTGATTTCCAGCCAATGTCCCACCCAAGAAGCGACAAAAAACCAGATGAGTGTATCTCGCCAAAATGCCCACTGCCGGATACTACCGAACTTAAGCGCCTTCGCCATATTTTGATTGTATCATATTTGGTCAGTCGGACAATCCATGGTATGATATTTTCATGCCGCATTAGCTCAGTTAGTAGAGCAGCCGCCTTGTAAGCGGCAGGTCGTCGGGGCAGAGCCGACATGCGGCTCCATGTTCATCCCCTAGCCGGGGATTTTTACGTCTCGCCCCACCCGCTTCGGATATTCTTCTCCTTGCAAAACCCGCCAAAATACGTTAAACTATCCCAGAGGGCGATTAGCTCAGCTGGTTAGAGCGCAGTACTGATAATGCTGAGGTCGGTGGTTCGAGTCCACCATCGCCCACCAAGATAATTTTATATATAGGTGATATAATCAAACTATGAAACTCCTCGTCGTCGGTGGCGCCGGCTACATCGGCTCGCATTTTGTACGGGTCGCCCTTGACGCCGGCCACGAAATCATCGTCGCCGACAATCTCACTACCGGCCACGCCGCCTCCGTTGACCCTCGCGCCCAGTTCCAGCAGCTCGACATCCTAGACCAATCCGCCACCGAGCAACTCCTAAAAGCCCAAGGCATCGAAGCCGTCGTCCATTTCGCCGCCTTCTCTCTCGTCGGCGAATCCATGACCCACCCTCTCAAATACTTCCAGAACAACACCGCCGGCATGATTTCCCTCCTCGAAGCCATGCAAAAATCCGCCGTCAAAAAGCTCATCTTCAGCTCCACCGCCGCCGTCTACGGCATCCCCGAAACGACCCCCATCACCGAAGACATGCCAGCCCACCCCATCAACCCCTACGGCGCCAGCAAGCTCCAAATGGAGCAAATCATGTCCTGGGCCCACCAAATCCACGGCATCCGCGGCGTCGCCCTCCGCTATTTCAACGTCGCCGGCGGTTGGCCTGATGGCCGGCTAGGCGAAGACCACCGCCCCGAAACCCACCTCGTTCCAAACGTCCTCGCTGTCCCCCTCGGCAAATCCCCCGCCGTGAAGCTTTACGGCGACGACTACGACACCCCCGACGGCACCTGCATCCGCGACTACGTCCACCCCATCGACCTCGCCCACGCCCACCTACTCGCCCTCTCCCACCTCGAAAAACACGACGCCTTCGACATCTTCAACCTCGGCTCCTCGACCGGCTTTTCCGTCAAACAAATCATCCAAGCAGCCGAAAAAGTCGTCGGCCAGCCCATCCCCACCGAAGTTCAACCTCGCCGCCCCGGTGACCCCGCCATCCTCGTCGCCGACTCCTCTCGCGCCCGCCAAACCCTCGACTGGCAACCCGCCTATGACGACGTCGAACAAATCATCCAAACCGCCTGGGCCTGGCACAGATCCCATCCCGACGGCTACCCCGACTAGTCCCGACGGCTACTCCGGCTAGCCCAAGCGGCTACCCCGACTAGTCCCCACCCCACCCCCAACGAGAACATGGTACAATATGCTTATGGAAGAAGCATTTAGAGATTGGATTCGCGAAATCAAAGACCAAAAACAGCTCACCGAACACGACGTCGAGCGTAGCATTGCTTACGCCCGCGACCTCTTGCAGGGCCTCGCCAAGCTTCGCACCTTCCCGCAAGGCGTCAGCGTCTACGGCTCCGCTCGTTCACCAGAAACCAGCAAGTATTATCAATCCGCCCGCAAACTCGGCGCCCTCCTCGCCCAAAACGGCCACGCTGTCGTCACCGGCGGCGGCCACGGCATCATGGAAGCCGCCAGCCGCGGCGCCCACGAATACGGCGGCCGCGTCCTCGGCCTCAACATCGAGCTCCCCCACGAACAAACCTTAAACGCCTACGTCACCGACATGCTGGAGTTTCGCTATTTCTTCGCCCGCAAAGTCATGCTCACCATGGCCGCCAAAGTCTACGTCTTCTACCCCGGCGGCTTCGGCACCCTCGACGAGTTCGCCGAAATCATGACCCTCATGCAAACCCAAAAAATGCCTCGAATGCCCATGATCCTCATCGGCAAAAAGTTCTGGCGCCCGCTCGACCGGTTCTTTTACACCCGCCTCGAAGGCAACAAACTCATCTCCAAAGGCGACCGCGCTATCTACACCATCACCGACGACATCAACGAAGTCGTGCGCGTCGCCGAGAAGATCGGCCACCACAAGATTGACGAAAACATCTATGACACCTTAAAGGCCGTCAAAAAACCCCGCAAACCAAAAGCTTGACTGCCACCTCCTCCCCACCCCCTAGCCCAAGGTCAGGCTCTGCCCATCTTATGTATCCTATCCAAGCCTGCATCCTCCCCACCCCCTACGGGTAGACACAGCGGAGAGAGAAGGCATAACTTTGATAATAGACGAAGACACCCGGGCCAACAACAGTTGTCCATAAATACGTAGAAGAGTTGCTTATGT
>WRMD01000020.1 GCA_009777315.1 Candidatus Saccharimonadota bacterium | reverse complement strand
ACTCACTACCTTGACTCTCGCATCAACTATGCGACTGCGCCCTGACATAATAGATACTGGCACTAACAACAGTCCTAAACACGATGGCGCTTCCCTCCGCTGTGTCTACCCGTAGGGGGTGGGGAGGGTGCAGTTAATCAAAGTACTTCCGGCTGGCCTTCATCAAGAATTCACCTACCTCACCCCACTGTAAGTAATCATTTATCTCACTAAGCTCGACCAGCCTATTGCCGACATGTGAATTACTCCCAGGGTCACACTCAAACTTTCCTAGTTCTCTTACTTTCGAATAAACTCTCAGCTGATAGATGACATTTCCCGCCGCATCTCGAACTTTCTGATAACTCAGCGGATGCCAGTCTAACACCTCGCAATTCGCCTCTTCCAGTATTTCCCGCCGCAAGGTTTGCTCGACAGTTTCACCAGCTTCCGTCTTACCTCCTGGCAAGTTTGTTTTATCAGAAACACCGTCGATATTCTCCTGATAAATCGGCAATATGACCTTCCCGTCCAGGTTGCACACGGCATAAACCTGCTGCCAGTCGACATCCGGCAACTCGCCATCTTCAATCTCATAAAACTCGAACTGGTGTATACCCCCATGTTCAAACTCGCCCACAGCAATCGGATTAATCATCATAATTTTATTCTACCACACCTCCCCACCCCCTACGGGTAGACACAGCGGAGGGAATAGCCCCAGAATCTACCGGTAGAGTGTGTGGCCGTAGATAGATGTCCTGCATCAATGGTGGCGACTGCGGTATTTGCCGCTGCGATTAGAGAAGACGGCCACCAACGAGCCTGCTCAGATTGCTGATCCAGGCTGATTTCAGGATTACGAGGGAAGATATACCCTGACGGGACAGTGGCGAAGGAACGAGAATAACCCCTGTTATTACAGGGGTAGAATTGTGTTGGTGCTGGAGATAGGACTCGAACCTACACGCCCTCACGGGAGCAGATTTACAGTCTGCCGAGCCAACCAATTGCTCAACTCCAGCGTGCTGATATTGTAGCATAAATTGCGGTTTTTCGAAAGACTGGCTACTTCCCCACCCCCTACGGGTAGACACAGCGGAGGGTATAACCATAGTAACTACCCCAGGTTGTGCCGGGGTAGACTATGCTAATACTCAATCCGTTAGCGTTTGAGCGAGTAGTCGATTCCAGTGAAGAAGTGTTCCAGTACGCCTCTCCTCTCGCAAACAAACCGTAAACTGCACTTGGGAGAAAGAGGTCAGTTGAGACAGTGGCGAAGGAGGAGGTATCTGCATCAAGATAGGACTTTACCATAAACATGATATAATACCCTATATATGAAATTGCATATTAAACAATTCGCCCTTGCTCTCGTCGCAGCCAGTTTTCTTTCGCTCGCCCCACTCCCGGCCGAAGCGCAAGACACCGGCGAAGGCGTCGAGTCCATCGGTGTAGACGATAGCAACACTCCCCCTATCCCCATCAACGGCATCATCGGCGGCGCTAGCAACAGCAACGCCACTGACGGACCCGACGAGTCCGGCCAAAACATCCTCCCCTTCATCATCTTTGGTTTTGCCGCCCTCGTTGTTGTCGTCGCTACCGGCGTCCTCCTCGCTTCCCGCAGGAGAACCGTCCCAAACCCCCTAGCAGACTAGCTTCTAACGTATATAATGATAAGTCACTGCATCAGCGGTAGCATTCACTTGCACGCCCTGCGCCAGCAGCTCGTCCCGCAACCTATCTGCCGTCTCGTAATCTTTCGCCTCGCGCGCTTTCCCGTATTCCGCCAGCACTGCCGCCCTTAGCTCATCTAGCGCCGGCGTCTCGTCCACTATCTGTAGTCCCAGCCGTCTATCCACCTCCAGCCAAAAGTCCTCATCCGGCACCGTCGTCTTCAACACCTCATCAATATCCGCCATCATCTGCGCCGTGTTCAAATTATCGTTTATCGCGTCAAACACCGACACCGGCACTGCCTCCGTCGGAACTTGGTGCCGCATTACCGCCCTCTGCCGCCACCGCGCCAACCGCGCCGCCGCCGCCGCCAGCTCCTCCCAAGTAAAGTTTCGCTCCTTCTGATAATGCCCCTGCTGCACCCAAAACTTAAACTCATCATACGAAAACCCCCGCGAAAGAACTTCCGGCATTAACACCACATTCCCCAGACTCTTGCTAATCTTCTGCCCGTCAATCATCACGTGATTGTTATGCAACCAATACCGCGCCAGCGGCTTCCCAGACGCCGCTTCCGCCTCCGCGATCTCGTTCGTATGGTGCACCGGTATATGCTCTATCCCTCCGGTATGAATATCAATCGTCTCGCCCAAATTAGCAAAAATTATTGCCACGCACTCCATATGCCAGCCCGGATACCCGTCTCGACCAAACGCCTTCCAACGCATCGCATGATCCTCGCCCTCCGGTATAAACTTCCAAATCGCAAAGTCCCCCGCATTCTTTTTCTCGTCGCTACAGTCCACCCTCCCGCTCGCGCCACACATCAGCCCGTCAAGATCCAGCTTCCCTAGATCCGCATAGTTCGGAAACTTACTTATATCATAATAAATCCCATCCGACGTTTCGTAAGCATAGCCATCCTTCAGCAACTGTTCCACCAGCTGGATGTTCGCCTCAATATAATCCGTCGCCTTGCTTATCGCGTCCGGCCAAACCAACCCCAAGCCCCGAAAATGCTTCAAAAAGTCGTCCGCATAAAACTCCGCCACCTCCCACACGGTCTTACCTTCTCGCTTCGCCCCGACTGCCATCTTGTCTTCACCTTCGTCCGCGTCACTCGTCAAATGCCCCACGTCCGTCAAGTTTAGCACCCGCTTCACCTTGCGCCCATCAGCGTTCAATGCCCTAATCAACACGTCCCAATACACAAACGCCGCGTAGTTCCCGATGTGCTGGTAAGCATACACCGTCGGCCCACAGGTGTAAATAGTCACCACGTCCCCACCGGGCTCAAACTCTTGCAGCCCCCGGGTCAGCGTATTATACAGCTTCATAGATTAATTTTATCACACTAAGCCGCTAGCGGCAGGTCTAGACCGGATGACGTCAGCAGCTGTCGTATGTTGTCCGGCACTTCTTCGTTCGTCGCTAACGCCCGTAGCAGCTGCTCCAAGTCTTCTATCCGCTTGCCTTGCGCTCGGTTTTGCTCCATGATAGCGTTCATCCTGCTCTCCAGCTCATCTGATACATCACCCAGTCGCTCAGCCACCGGCAACTCCTCCGCCTCTATCGCCGCCCTACCTGCATCTTCCGGCGCCACATACGCCGACGCATTTCCGTCCGCCAATTCCACCGGCTCACTAGTCGCTTCTATATGCTCAAACTGCGCCGGTCGGGGTCGTAATTCTTCTGCCGCTGTCGGCTCAGCCTCGTTTACCCGGCCCCTATTCTGCATATCCACTCGCCTCAAGAATCTCCCCTCATACTTGTCTAGCTCATCCTCAAACGCATTCCAGAACGATACCTCACCTGCCTTATCCCTTCGTCTTGAGCCAAGCGCATCCAAAATCGACGCCTCCTCATCCTCCTCCGCAGGCTCATCAAACCTCTCCTGCCATATCTGGAAGAATCTATCGCGCGACATCCGCCGTCCCGACCCTTCTTCCGCCAATCGTCGATTCGCTGTCCGGTAACCTCGCTCCGCCTCCGCCAGCATCTCTACCTCAGCCAACATGTTCCCCAATTCGTCAGCCGTGTTCCCGAGCCTGTTACCCATAGCATCATCGTCATAATCAATCAAATCACGCTCATGGCTCGACCCCATTCGCGCCCGCACCATTAATAGCGTCGTTCGCGCTCGACTCTCACCACCCCGATTAAACATAAACAACGCATCCGGATTCTTACGAATCTCCTCCAGCTGATCCATCTGCCTTTCCATCCTCGCCAGCATCTCCGACTCTTTCATCACCGGCCGATCCATTGCACTCGCCACCGGATTACCACTTTCCACCCTATCATATATAGAATCAACTCTCGCCCAATGCTTCCTCTCTCGAGCTGTACCCGCCTCACCTCTATCCGAACGCGCCACAGCAATCTGATTCATACTCCTATCCAAGATCGCCAACGCCCTACCATGACCATGCACTTCCACCGCTCGCTCGTAAATACTCACAGCCTCATTTATTATCTGCTGGATATTATCCAATTGCCCATCATCGCGGTATCTATTAAGCCGCTCTTGTAGTTCCTCACCTTGAATTACACCAGTCGCGACACCACGAACCAAATTATGCAACTCACTGTCTAGCCCACGCTCCATCTCCCGCACCTCTTCACCGGTCTTCTTGTCCACAAACTGGCTCAAAACCTCATCAAGCATCTCCTCTCGCCACGCCGCACCTTCATCCGTATCCTCCCCCAGTTTCCTATCGCTTTCCCTCGCTATCAGCGCCGCCCGCTTCTTCTTATAAGTCTCCCTAAACACACCCATCAAGAACCGCTTCACTCGCCCGACTTTCTTACCGTCCGCGTCCTTCCCAGTTTCAATCTCCGCCCGAATCTGGTCACTCGCCTCATGATAGGCATCCGTCGCCAACTTCGATTTCGCCTCTGTCACAATCAGATTATTCTTAAACCCAAAATCCTCCTCCGCTGGCTCATCTTCACCCGCCGACTCACCCCGCGCTGCTGCCCCTTCCAACGCCTTCTTCTTTAGCGCTTGATACGCCGCATCATTAAAGCTCGGCGCCAATTTTCGTAGTTCCGCCAACTTCTCATTCCGCAGTTTATACAACGCCCCTCGCTGTCGCTTGCCTTCCGGTGTCTTATCTTCACGCATTGCAGCCAACTTCATCTCGAGAGCCAGAATCTCTTTTGTCAGCGTCTTAGCCCGCTCCTTATTTCGCTCAAGCTCCGCCCTAGCATCTCGCTCACCCCTCAGCGCGTCGGTCTGCTCCTTCAATTTCGCCGCCATCTGTCGCAGGGCTTCATTCGCCTCGTCCTCTTCTGCAACAAACTCGTCTATCTTCCGCATAGCCTCATCGGTCTGCTCCTGGAGTGCGATTCTATCCACTTCTTTATTTGTGCCGTCGCCCCAGTTATCTCGGAACCATTTTTGCGCATCAAACTGGCTGTCAGCCGCCATCATGTCTTTCATCGCCTGTTCATACGCCCCTGCTACCCGGCCTTTATCGCCTTCCCAGTCTCCGGTTGGATTCTCTCGCATCCGCGCTCGTAAATCTTTCGCGTCGCTTGTCGCACCTAGCAATCGTGCCCGCACTTCTTCAATCTTCGCTTCAGCCTCTCTACGCTCAGCCGCTAGTTTATCGTCTCGGTTACTCCCGATGCTATCATAAAAGTCCAAGTTATGCGCTTTGGCCCAGGCCTCCCGAGTCATCGGCAGCCCATGTATTTCTTCCACACCAAGCGCCTGCAGCTTTTTCATCGACTCTTCAAAATCATTTCCGGCTTTTATCCAGCGCTGGAAATCCGCTCCCGGCCCACCACTGCGCGACATCGCTGCCGCACCCATGATGCGATCCATCGCATCAACCATCTCCTGATACGCGTCAGTAACTTGCTCCAACTTCTTCTCTTCTTCGATTTGTGCTTTTCGCTCTGCCAGATTGCGTCGTGCATCCTGCCATTCTACGGTCAACCGCTCCATATGTTGGTCAGACACCCTATCGTGCGGAACGCCTTTTAGCTTATTTTCCAAGTCTCGTAGAGCCGCTTCCTTTGCGAGTACTTCCGCTTCCAGCTGTGACAACTCCTGATTTTCCGCCGACGGCGCACTCTGGATCTCCGACGCCGGGGCTTCCACTGCCGGCGCCTCTGCTGCCGCTATCGGCGGTTCCGTTGCTGTCTCCTGCGCTGCCGTCTCTTGCGTTTCCGCCGCTACTGTCGCCGGCGCGGCCTCGCCTGCCATGCCCCACTGCGCCAACGTTTTGTCAAGGTTAAAATCTGGCTGCACCTCTTGCATCTGCTTCGCGGCTTCTTCAAAGGCGCTCTTCTTCGCTTGCCATTCGCTCGCATGATAATCCGAAGACGGCTTGCCCTGAATCTCCTTCCAAGCCAGCGCCGCCTCTTGCAACTTTTGATATGCGGTACCCGCCTTATCTTGTCCGCTTTCTCGCTCCTCGACCGCCAGCGCGTCCCAATCAGTGCCGGTAACATCCCCGCCACCTGCGGTTTTCATGTCTACTGTCGGCGCACCGCCACCATTCGGATTAAGCATTCTGACCTCCTATCGTCTCCATGTATATTCGATCAAATTGCGTCAAAACATGCTGCACAATCGCGTCGCGATCCAGCCCGGCATTTAGCACAATCGCCCAAATCAACGCCGGATCCACTTCCGGATCGTCCGCCAATCGCTCCACTTCATTCAATTTCTCTTCCGGCAACGCGTCCAGCATCGCCTTGTCAATTGCCACGCGAATCCGCTCCACCAAGTCTTCCCGGAACTCCTGGTATTGTTCGTGTCCCAACTCAGTTAGGCCCCGCGCTGTTAATAATTTGTCCGCTAATGCGGTGATAGATTGCTCCTCACTCATAGAAAAATCTTAGCATAAGCACAAGTTCAATGTCAACATCTCATGTCGCGTTCACCCTCCCCACCCCCTACGGGTAGACACAGCGGAGGGGATGACCACGATATTTATGACTGCCTGAACGAACCCCTGGGTCGACAACAGTGGCACTAACACCTGTGTAGCTTGGTATTGTTGCAGAGAAGAGCGAAGAAGAACGCGGAACAAACCATGTGGATTGACCAATTAAGCCGCCACTAGCAGGGTTAAAGGCGTCAGATGAGGCAGTGGCGAAGGAGGGTTCCTATTGACTTTTCGTTCCGCTTGTGCTATACTGTACAATAGAGATAATTATACTCTAAATCCCCGACCCCTGTTACAACAGGGGTCATCCTCATTCCCTTCGCCACTGTCTCCAGTGGCTATTATCGGTTGCTTGCTGGTTATGCTGGCTTAAATTCTCAATCTCAAACGGGCAATTGGTGGTCATCTAGTTTGTTTTCAGATGCAATTGCTTTAAATACAAATACTTCTAACTCGCCAGTTATACATCCCGGCACGCGCGATGTTAACTTTAAGCGTTACGGCTTCTCCCTCCGCTGTGTCTACCCGTAGGGAGTGGGGAAGTATTATGCGAAAGGCGTGCGAGATACGGTTTCATGAGGAACGTCCCGGAAGCTGGCAAGCTGAGGGAGAAGAAGGTTTTAGTCTGTGGCGACGGATTAAAACCATTCTGTGTCCGAATGAAACTGTGCTCGACGAGCCTTTCGCTGAAGACTATCTAACTATTTTTGCTACAAACTACTCACTCACCCCAAGCTCAAGCCGCCGCATCTGTTTCACCACGATATTCTCACCCGTCTTCGCAATATAAGTCTTAATAAACTCTTCCACCGTCTTGCTATCATCCAAAATATAAGCCTGCGTCATCAACACCTTCTCAGCAAAATACTTCCGCACCCGCCCTTCGACGATCTTCTCCTTAATCTCCGCCGGCTTCTTATCATCCTTCATCTCCGCCAGCGCCTCATCCCGCACCCGCTTCATCTCCTTCTCGGGAATATCCGCCAAAGATACGTACATCGGATTCATGCTCGCCACCTGCATCGCCAAATAATGCGCCAACTCCTTAAACTCCGGCGTTTTCGCCACAAACGAAGTCTCACAATTCACCTCTATCAGCGCCCCAATCCGCCCATCATGCACATAACCCTCAATCAGACCCTCCCGCGTCTCTCGGTCGCCGCGCTTCTCCGCCTTCGTCATCCCCTTCTTTCGCATCGCATCCAGCGCCTTGTCAAAATCACCCTTCGCCTCTTCCAGCGCTACTTTCGCATCTGTTAAGCCAACCCCCGCCAGCTCCTTCAACTTCTTCACCTGCTCTAAATCTATTCCCATATCCCTCCTTTTTCCTCTTTCAATTTACTAATTCAATTCACTAGTTCCACGCCCAGCGCCCTAAAAACCTTGAACCTACGCGCCAATTTTCTTCTTCCCTGCCACAACCGCCGCCACAAAATAATCCGCCAACAACTGCAACGATTTAATCGCGTCATCATTCGCCGGCACCGCAATATCAATCTCCGTCGGATCAACATTCGTATCCACCACCGCAATCGTCGGAATATTCAACTTCCGCGCCTCACGCAGCGCATTCTGATCATCAAACGCCCCCATCACCACCATCAACGCCGGCTTACCACTCAGGTTCTTCACGCCGCCATAACGCTGGTTCAGCATATCAATCTCCTCTTGAAACCGTTGCACTTCCAGCTTGTTATATCGCTTTTCCAGCTCGCCGCTCTCCATCTTGCGCTCCAAATCCGCCAGCTTCTTCAGCTGCTTCGTCATCGTCTCCGAATTCGTCAGCACCCCGCCAATCCAGCGCCCCGACACATACGGCATCTCCACCGCTTCTGCCATCGCTTTCACTATCGGCGATGCTTGCTTTTTCGTCCCCACAAACAGCACTTTCCCGCCCGATGCCACCGTCGACTCAACCTTCGCCAACGCCTTATCCAGCGCCTCCACCGTCTTCTCTAGGTTGATAATATATATTCCCTGCCTCTGCGAATGAATATACGGCGCCATTTTCGGGTGCCAGCGCGACGTCCTGTGCCCAAAATGCGCTCCCGCCTCCAGCAAATCCTTGATATTGACCTCTGTTTTAGCCTCAGCCATAGTTTCCTTTCTCTTCATCGCGGCCAGCATCAGGAAACCGCCACGATTGCCTCATTAATTTAATTACTCCCAAATTCTACCAGATTCCTCTTGCAAAGGCAAGGTTTTTTTGCTAGAATCATCTATAATATGAAAAAGAATATCCACCCTGGCGATTATCGTGCCGTAGTTTTTTTGGACGAAGTAGCCGGCTACAAGTTCCTAGGCAAATCCACCGCCAAGACTACCGACACCATCAAATGGGACGACGGCAAAGAATACCCGTTGGTCAAAGTTGTCATTTCTAGCGCCTCCCACCCGTTTTATACCGGTGAGGAGAAGATTATCGACACCGAAGGTCGCGTTGATCGCTTCAAGGCTCGCGCCGAAAAAGCCGCCGCCATGAAAGCTCAGCTTGCCGCCAAAGCCCAAAAAGCCACCAAGCTCGCCGCCGCCAAGACCGCTAAAGAATCCGCCAAGAACGCTAAATAGCTTGACTTTTTAGCCGATGTGTGATACAATGGAGTAGAATAGGGGATTTTTATCCCTTTTTCTGCTCCTTAACGTTCTCTATCAGATCCCAAACCTATACCTATAAATAACTTATACCTCCAAAGAAAGGGTGATCAAATGACCAGAACCCAAAGGTTTCTCAAGTTTCTCTGTTGGGTCCTTATCGTCGGCGCCGTCTTGGTCAGCGTCATCGCCGGTGCGACACTAAACGCTTATTTAGACCTCGACCTGTCATCCCTCACCGGCCGCCAAATCTATCAATTGTCGGTCGCTTACACCGCGGTCTTCCTCGCCGCTTTCGTCGCCCTAGCTGGTGCGGTCGGTCTTTTCGCTCTCTTTGCTATTCGCCGCGCCCACCGTAAAGCTTGCACCAGAACACCCGTCCCCAAGACTCTCCCGACCACTTTCGCCATCTATATCACCATCGGCTGTGCCGCCCTCGCCATCGTCCTCTTCGTCGCCTACACCCTGATAGGGCCATAACTCCGCCTCGCCTCCCGCGAGGCATTTTTCTTGCAATCGCTAGTTTTGGCTGGATTCTAGGTGCTTGAGCGCCTATACTAAGGTCATGAAGCTTCATCTCGCCACCGAGGTCCCCGAATCCATCACCGATGGTGCTGGCATCCGCTACTCCCTCTACACCCAAGGCTGCCACCTCCACTGCCCCGGTTGCCACAACCCCGAAACCTGGAGTTTTTGCCCTGACGCTCCCGGCTCCTACCACCTCGATACGGGCGACCTCATCACCAAAATCAAAAAAGCAAAATTCAGCTGGGGCCGTCTCACCCTCTGCGGCGGCGACCCCATCTACCAAGCCCCTGCCTGCATCGAACTCATCCGCCGCCTCAAAAAACTCAATCCCGACTACAACGTCTGGGCCTACACCGGCCTCACTTTCGAACACATCCTCGAACACGCCGACAAAGAAAACCAATGGCTCGAATACCTGAAGTGCATCGACGTCTTAGTCGACGGCCCCTTCATCCTCGAACAGCGCGACCTCACCCTCCCCTTCCGCGGTAGCAAGAACCAACGCCTCATCGACGTCCAGAGGACCATCAAAAAGACACTTGACACACCATATATAGTGCATATAGAATAAGCACAGGCGCTATATATAGCGTCATCACAACCCCAGAAAACGACCAGCAGAATAAAAATTAAAAGGAGGTCACATGCAAGGACAAGTAGCCTGGCAAGGATTTAAATCAGGCGACTGGAACAAAGCCGGCCATATCAACGTTTTCGATTTCATCGAACAAAATTATCGCGAATACAAAGGCGAAGCAGACTTTTTAGAAACCGCCACCGCCCGCACTAAACGCCTTTGGAAAACTGTCCAGGACGAAGAAGAACGCCAGCGCGAGCAAGACATCTACGAAGCCGAAACCACCGCGAACGCCGACGTCGACGCCTTTGCGCCAGGTTTTATTTCCGAAGACGATCGACTCATCACCGGCCTCCAAACCGACCGCCTTTTCAAGCGTCCCGTCATGTACCGCGAAGGCATCAGAAATATCCGCGGCGCCCTCGAAGCCCACGGCCTCCGCACCAGCCCCGAAGTCGACAACGAAATCTTCGCCATTTTCCCAACCCACAACGACGCCGTTTTCGACCTCTACACCCCGCAAGTCCGCAAACTCCGCTCCACTCACATCCTCTCCGCCCTCCCTGACAACTCCTCCCGCGGCCGCCTCATCGGCGACTACCGCCGCGTCGCCCTCTATGGCGTCGACTATCTCATCGAGCAAAAACAAGCCGACTCCCTTAAACTCGCCGACCAAATCGACGCCGGCGGCCTCAACGACATCATGCAACTCCGCCAAGAAGTCAACAGCCAAATCAAAGCCCTCAAAGACCTTAAATCCATGGCCCTAAAATACGGCCACGACCTTTCCGGTCCCGCCACCAACTTCCAAGAAGCCGTCCACTGGCTCTACTTCGCCTACCTCGCCGCCTGCAAACAACAAGACGGCGCCGCCATGAGCGTCGGCCGCATCGATTCCTTCCTCGACATTTACGCCGAACGCGACCTCAAGGCCAAAATAATCACCGAACGAGGGATCCAAGAAATAATCGACGATTTCGTCATCAAACTTCGCGTCATTCGCTTCCTCCGCCACCCCAATTTCGACGAAATGTACGCCGGCAACCCCATCTGGGCCACTCTCACCCTCGGCGGCATGCTCACCGACGAGGACGGCAAAAAACGCCAAACCCTCGTCACCAAAACCTCCTACCGCCTCATCCAAACCATCAAAAACCTCGGCCCCGCCCCCGAGCCCAACCTCACCGTCCTCTGGGACGACGACCTCCCTAAAGCTTGGAAAGAATACGTCGCCAAAATCTCCATCGACACCTCCACCATCCAGTTCGAAAACGACCGCCTCATCCGCCAACAGTTCGACAGTAACGACGCCACCATCGGCTGCTGCGTCTCCCCCATGGTCAAATCTCAAAAAGGCCAAGAAACCTGCCAACTTTTCGGCGCCCGCTTCAACCTCGGCAAAGTCCTCCTCGCCGGCCTTAACGGCGGCCTCGAGGAGTTCTCCCGCGAATCCATCTTTGCCGGCGATCCACCCGTTTGGGCCAAATCCCTCCTCGATAACCAAGCCTACTCCGGCGTCCTCGACTACGATCTCGTCTGGGCCGACCACTTCCTCCCCATGCTTAAATTCGTCATCCAAGAATACGTCGCCGCCCTAAACATCATCCACTATTCCTGCGACCGCAACTTCTACGAAAGCCTCGAAATGGCCCTTTACGACACCGAAGTTTTTCGCACCATGGGCTTTGGCATCGCCGGGCTCTCCCACGTCGTTGACTCCCTTTCCGCCATCAAATACGCTCGTGTCGAGCCCGTCGTCGAAGACGGCGTCATCGTTGATTTCGTAATCGACAGCGACGATTTCCCCCGCTTCGGCAACAACGACGACCGCGCCGACGATATAGCGCTCAAAATCGTCCGCACCGTCAAAGACGAGTTAATGCGCCATTACGAAGACGGCAAAATCTACCGCCAGGCCTACCCAACCCTCTCCCTCCTCACCATCACCGCCAACGTCGCCTACGGTGCCGCCACCGGCGCCCTCCCCGACGGCGCCTGGCTCGCAAGCGCTTCCAGTTCGCACACGGATGCAGTAATGCACCGTGTACGAGCAGGAAGAGGTCCGCGCGAACCTTTCGCTCCCGGCGCCAACCCCTCTAACGGCAAAGACCAAAACGGCATCATCGCCTCCATGGCCAGCCTCGCCAAAATCCCCTTCGCCGACTGTCTCGACGGCATCTCGCTCACCATCACCGTCGTCCCCCAAGCCCTCGCTAGCACCGAAAAGCAACTGGTCGAAATCCTCGATACCATGACCGAAGCCAACCTCTACCACTGCAACATCAACGTCGTCGACAAAGCCCGCCTCCTCGACGCCTACGAAAACCCCGACAAGTACAACTACGGCACCATCGTCGTCCGCGTCTCTGGCTACGCCGTCGACTTCTTGAAGCTCCCCAAAGACAAGCAACTCGACGTCATCAATCGCACCTTCCACGATAAAGTTAACTAAATCAAATAAGGATTACATGAAAAACCATACGAAAAAGAACCACTCAAAACCAACCAACCCAAACCAACCCCTCAAAATCGTCTTCCCCGAAGGTAATAACGAAGTCATCAAAGCCGCCGCCAAACGCGCCGAAGCCGACGGCCTCTGCGAAGCCATCCTTCTTGACGGCAGCGACAAAGCCCTAACGGAAGCCATGCAAATGGTCAAAAGCGGCCAAGCCGACACCATCATCGCCGGCATCGACTATACCTCGCGCGACGTCATCCTCTCCGCCCGGGATCGTCTAGGCATGAAGCCCGGTCTTAAGGCTTTCTCCTCTGTTTTCTTCATGGAAATGCCACCCGATAAAAACGGCGACCGCAAAATCTACGCCCTTTCCGACGCCGCCACCTGCAAGCACCCCGACGCCGAGCAGCTCGCCGACATCATCATTTCCACGGTCGAATCCGCCAGGGCTGTCCTCGACGACGAACCTCGCGTCGCCGTCCTCAGCTTCTCAACTTTCGGCTCCGGCGGCAAAGATGCCACTATCGACATCGCCCGCGCTGCCATCGCAAACGTTAAAAAACAAGCCCCCGACATCCTCATCGACGGCGAAATGCAGCTCGACGCCGCCATCAACCTCAAAATCGGCGCCAAAAAAGCCCCCGACTCCCCCGTCGCCGGCCGCGCCAACGTCCTCATCTGCCCCGACCTCAACTCCGGCAACATCCTCTACAAATCCATGCAACAATTCGCCGGCGCCACTGCCATCGGCCCGATTCTCCAAGGTTTTAATCGCCCGGTCTCCGACCTCTCCCGCGGCTCCACCGAGGGTGACATCTACGGCGTCATCCGCACCATGACCCACCTCGCCTAGCCCTTCCCCTGCGAGTGAAGCGAACCAGACAAAGACCTCCCCACCCCCTACGGGTAGACACAGCGGAGAGATTGGCCACGTTGCTTGCTTAGCCCACCAGTTTGACCGGCCCATACAATACCAGATGATACGCTCAGGCTGTTTATGTCAGCACCGCTCCCCAACGAAGAGTTCCATATGCGAGACGTATCGGACATCATCGTAACTGTACCTTCTCCCGCAGAGGGAATTGACGGGGGTAACCAGTTCCCTTCTGAGACAGTGGCGAAGGAATTCTATTGACTTTTCATTCCGCTTGTGCTATACTGTAGAATAGAGAGAATTATGTTCCAAGCCCCCTACCCCTGTTGTTACAGGGGTAGTTATCATTCCCTTCGCCACTGTCTCGACTACCTATTACTTTGCCAGTCAAGGTGTGGTAGGGCAATCTGGTGTTACATACTGGTGGAGTCCATCTATATGGTCGGTCTCAGCCGCAACCAATACATTACTTGAGAGCGCAAATATTCGCTCAGGTACTTATGGCAACAGTAAGCCTCTCGGCATTACCCTCCGCTGTGTCTACCCGTAGGGGGTGGGGAGGATCATGATATTTACTAGTCGCACATACAAGGGTAGTCTTCTCCGGAAGGCTGGAAGGTGAATTGCTCCGCAG
>WRMD01000019.1 GCA_009777315.1 Candidatus Saccharimonadota bacterium | reverse complement strand
AGCGAGGACTGCTCCCCTCCTAGATAATGATTCGCCAGAAAAGGTCAGGCTCCGCCTGTCTTTTCTGGCTCCAGCAAGGAAAGGAAGAAAACCTTGGTTTTCTTAGCAGGAGACAGTGGCGAAGGTCTTATACTTGCTTTTAGACGGCTAAATTGTTAAAATAATCTCCATAAGGGGCGCTAGAAACCCCCGAATGTGTGTAGTATGCGCGCGTTAGCGCGCTATACTATTTCCGTCTTTTCCGCTTCTTCAGCTTCACGGTAACGTTCAACTTGACGACAAGTCGCCAGAGTTCTATTTTCATAGGCTACCTCCGAAAATCTGAGCTCCTAAGTTACACTCTAGCAATACAACCCGTTTAATGAAGCCCATAAAGAGGGTGATCAAACCTCTAGGACTCAATTAAACCAGCCCCCAACCACACAAGTGAGAGTCTAGCAGAGGGCTACCGCCCTCCGCAAGCATAACCCTTGTAGCATTTTGTCTCTGAGCTCTCAGATAAGGAAAACTGCAAAAACAGAAGAATCATTCCTATTAAGGAGGGGGTGTTATGGAAAGGAGAGGGTGTTATAGAAAGGAGAGGGTGCTATGGGAAAGCAAGAAACCCCCGATTGCTCGGAGGCTTCTTGAAGCTATGGTTTAACTATTTCTTTTCTGCTGCTGCGCGTGCTTCCAGCGTCTTTTTCGCTGGACCGCGTTTGCTCAAGCGGCCGCCTTTAGCGCCGGCAATTCGAGCTAGCATTGGATTCGCTGCAAAACCGCCGGTGCGGCCATTCTTGCCGCCTTCGCGGCCGATGTTAGCATAAAAATCCTTACCGTACTTGCGTCGGTTAGTTTCAGCGGCCTTGCGACCACCTGCCTTTGTACCTGCCATCATGTCCCTTTTCTCCCACCAACTTTAAACATTTGCTTATATCCAGGCGCACCATATTTGGGCTACCTATACATCCATTGTATCACACTCGTGTTTAAAAGTCAATAGCTTTTATGATTATTTGCAAAAAAGTCCAGTTTCAGTCCAGTTTCAGCCTGGTTTTAGAGGGTGTGGAAGATTTGGGGAGAGCGTGGTATAATTGAGGCGTGGACAAGAGAGAGGTAGCCGAGGTAAAAGAGGTGGCGAAGCCGCTTTTGAGCGAAAAAGTAGCCAAGATCATAGTGACGACGTTGGTGGTGCTATCAGGGGTGTTTCTGGTGGGGATTGTGATGCTTTTGCTGTTTAATCCGTTCGTGAATCGGATGGGTGATTTGAATCTGAATCGAATGTTTGACCCGACACAGCCAGTGCCGATGGAGGAAAATGGCATGTATGGGTTCATGGATACGGAGGGGAACTGGGTGATTCGGGCGCAATTTGAGCGAGTTTGGCCGTTTTTTGGGGAGTTCGCGATGGTGAATTTGCCGAATTCGTCGCAGATTATCTCGAGAAGTGGGCGGGTGATGATAGAGACGACGAAAAACCGGGTGACGCATGATCCGGTGAGTGATACTTGGCTGGTGAACGGAGCGTTGCATAATAATAGTTTGAGGCGGGTGAGTCCGACGAATATGGAGGTGCGGGGCGGGCAGAATGGTTTTTTCTCGTTTTTGGGCCTGGGGAATGCGCCGACGCATGGGGTGATTAACGCGCGCGGGCGGACGATTTGGACGTGCGAGGGCGGGCCGTGTTCGGTGGATGTGGCGCGGCGGCTGGAGGGACTACCGGTGTATGGCGCGGTGCGGCTGAACAGTGGTGAGACGCAGATTGTGAACCTTTCGAAGCCGGCGCTGGTGACGACTTTTTCGGCGGAAACGTCAGTGGTGGCGCTGGATAATAACTTATTTTCGGTGATTGATGAAGAAGGTGGGGAGCGGCAGGTTTATATTCATAATAATCGGGTGGCGGTGATGGGGGAGATGGGTGCGCGGCACTATCTGTTGGATGATAAAGGGACGAGGTTGTTTGTGGATCTTGGGGATAGCTATGATCGGGCGCGGTTTGGCAATAGGTACGCGTACTTGGAGTTGCCGGATAATTGGACGTTTTTGGGGTCGCCGGATGTGTGGACGTTGGATGATCTTCTCAGGGGTTATAATACGTTTGGTTGTGGGAATCAGGTGGGGCTACGGACGCCGCGAGATGATGTGTTGCCGTGTTTCTTTAATCACTTTGAGTTCCCGGCGCCGGAGATTTTTGTGTGGCTACGGCAGAAAAACGGGCGGCAGATAGTGATGACGGAGCGGAATGACGCGTTTGCGTTGCATGATATTGGGACGGGGCAGGAGGTGGCGAAGAGTTCGCAGCCGTGGCGGAACTTGGATGATTCGCCGTTTTTTGTGAGTTATGACGCTGATGAGGCGATTTTGCAGGTGTATAACGGGGTGACGGGGGAGGCGATCACGCTAGACGGGGTGCGGAGCGGGGCGTTTAAGGCGGGGGCGAATTTCCTCAGTGTGGAGTTTGAAGAGGGGGGTACGCGGTTTTTCAATAATCGTTTGCGGGAGTTTTTTAGGCGGTAATCTGGTATCTCTTCGAGATTGCACTGCGTTTGCTCGGGAGAAGAAGGGCTTGCTCTTCTTTCCCCCGCCCTCCCTTGTGCTATAATCTGGGTAAGGAAGGTTGGCCGAGTGGTTGAAGGCGCACGACTCGAAATCGTGTATGCGGAGACGTATCGAGGGTTCGAATCCCTCACCTTCCGCCAGGATACTCGTACAATATTCAAGAATAGAATCTCCTTACTCCGTCTTTCTACCTAGCGAGCTTGCGTAATAAGCAAGACATCAAAAAGGCTGCCTAAGGTACGGAATTTCATTCAGACTCGACATAAGCCCAGCCCGTCTTTACGGGTGGGCTTTGTCTGACTCTCGCCTAGCTGGCTCCGAGACGTCTTCATGAAATTGTACCTTGGCGCGCCTTTTTGATGTCAGTGCCATCTCCCCACCCCCTACGGGTAAACACAGCGGAGGGGAATGCCACGATGCTTGGAGTCTGGGTTGCCATTGGCCGGGTCGTTGCTGCTTTGATTTTGTCTGAGTCGTGGGGCCTGACTACCAGAAATTAGCGAAGAGGCCCACTGACTGGCAGATTCGGACGAGTTGACTAACCCCTGAGTTCCGACAGTAAAGCGATTTACTCCGACAGTGGCGAAGGAGGAGTGGAAGGATGGGTGAAAGCAAGTATATCGGCATGTTTTTAAGGTTTTGCACCTCTGTTAGATTCGGGGATAAGCATAAAGACTATTGACATTGTGCTTATGGTGTGCTATAATGGTAGTAGACTGGGAAGAGTTTACCAACTGCTAGCGATCGGGGGCTTTAACTTTTTTTGGTCTTATTTGGTTGACTTTATCAGATTGACTTTTTTGGCTCGGGGCAGTATAATTGAGAGGTAAAAGCCGTTGGGGCGTCGCCAAGCGGTAAGGCACTGGGTTCTGGTCCCAGCATTCCGGGGTTCGAATCCCTGCGCCCCAGCCAAGACAATTTTTAAGAACCGGTTCAGTCGGTTTTGTTTTGTTTCTCCTCCCCACCCCCTACGGGTAGACACAGCGGAGGGTTCTGCCGTCACTGGCAGTGGCATTGGCTAGCCCAGGGTCAACTATGTTGTCGTATAAGCGAGTGTAGCGCGGACTTGCCGGTCCACCCAGAGATGAGGTCCAATTGAATGAAACAGCCGATTGATTCCAGAGGCCGATATTAGCAGCGAAAGAGCTGCCCGAGACAGTGGCGAAGGCTCTCTTCTCCTTCGCCACTGTCATTTCCGGACATTTTGGTCGAGGCTTTGGGCTATACCATCAGCCGGAGAACATGTTCTTATGGACTTCGAGCTTGTACTCTTCCGCTAGCGCTTCCAGCACGCACTCGCTGGCAGATAATATAAACGCTGGCTTTTACAAGACTACCGGAGACCTTAAAGATTGGGGCTTCTCCCTCCGCTGTGTCTACCCGTAGGGAGTGGGGAGGAGGAGTTGGCTAGAATCAAACTGCGATGAGGCGGGTGTTGGTGACGGGTGGGTTGCTGAGAGGATCCTCGATCATGGCGGAAATGATGCTGTCGACGAGGAGGATGGGGGCGATGTTTTTGTCGACTAGGCGAGCGCGGGTTTTGTGGGCACCGATTAGTAGCATGCCAACCATGTGGCCGCTTTCGTCGACGAGGCGAAGGACGACTTCAATGTTGTGCTTGCCGAGCCAGGCGGCGGCGGTTTCGTTTTGGAGTTCGTCGCGCCAGATGAGGCGCTGTTTTCGGGAGAGGGTGGCTTGGGCGAGGTGGCGGAGCTCGTTGGCCGGGATATTGGAGTGAGCGCCTTCACAGCGGACATCACCTTTGGCGCCGCCGTGGATTGGTCGATAACTAACGATGGAGACGCCGGTGAGGTCGAGGGTGCGGGCGAGAAGGTCGGAGACGTGATGGAGGCGAGCGCGGGTGCGGGATAGTCGGTCGAGGTTTTTGGTGAGGTGGGTGAGGCTGATGTCACTGAAATTGAGGAGGCGGCTGAGGTAGCGGTTGAGTTCGTTTAGGATGGGGAAGAGCATGAGAACGATGAGAGCCATGACGAAGTTGAGGACGAAGATTTCGCGGGATGGGTTGGGGATCTTGAAGAGATAATGCCAGATGAGATAGAAAATGAGGATGTAAATGCCAGCGGCGGCGAGGAGAACGATGGAGTAGGAGAGGAGGCTCATGATGCGGGCTTTGATGTCGAAGAGGTGCATTTTGATGATGGCCCAGTAGAGGACGATGGCGAGCGGGGTGATGCCGAGTGGGCCGACCCAGATGAGTTGGTAGTTGCCGAGGCTGGGGAGGATGAGGTTGAAGGCGCCGCCGACGGTGCTGATGGCGGACCAGGCGAGGATGAGGATGACGGCGCGTTTGCGTTCGATGCTGCCGGCGGGTTTTTGGATCGCGTACTGGAAAAGAGCAATGATGCCGGCGCAGAAGTAGGCGACGGCGAGGAGTTGATAAATGACGTAGAAGCCGGTGGGGTTTAAGATGACGTTGTTTTGGGCGGCTGGGGCGTTGATGATGATTTCTTCGATGAAGAGCTCGGGTATGAAGAAGATGACGAGAGAGATGCCGATGAAGGGCACGAGGAGCCAGACGTCGCGGGACCATTTGAGGCTGCCGGTGTAGGCGAGGGAGAAGAGGAGGCCGAAAACGAAGGTGCCGGCCGCGGCGACGTAGTAGGAGTGGATGATGAAGGGGGCGATTGCGGCGTTGCCGTTGATGAGGAAGGCGGCGACTCCGGCCGCCCAGACGGATTGACAGAGAGTGAGGAGGAAGAAGAGGTGGCCGAGGTTTTTGCTTTGGTGATTGCTGCCACCGAGAACGCTGCTGCCGAGAGTGAGATTGATGAAGGCAGTAATGACGAGTAAAATGGAAACTAGGTTGACGTTTACCATAAGCACATTATACCATAACTCGGCTGATGACGGGGGCGTGGTTCAGCCCCGCTGCAAGGGCGGGGCTAGAAATCGCAAGTCTTACGTGCGCTGCGTGGCCGTGACATTTTACCGACGCTTCTGCAAAGTGAGCAGACATCCCATCCCGACAATCTCTGGGTTGTTGGGGTCATTGGGAGGGGTGACGGTGAAAAAGGCGTCGCTCAGCTGGCTGTTTGGGATGATGCTTTGTGCAGCCTGGTGGACCGCGTCGATGGAGTGAGTTTGGGTGCCGTTCCATTGCAGGACGTTCCTGAGGTACTCCATATGGGTGTGGTCTGGCAGGAAAAAGCTGAAAAAAAGCTTGCCGCCTTGGGCAACTAATGCGAACGCGTTGCCGAGGAGGGTGCGAATACCGGCGAGCTCGATGCCCATTTTCCAGTCGTCGATGGGTAGATATTCGCCGATACCGAGGGCGAGAACGACGTCTTGGGATTCGGGTTCGATGACCTGCCGGTCGGGCCAGAGGCGCTGTTTACGCTTGTGGTTAGTCAAGAGCTGAGGCATAAACTTGACCCTATCCATGCCTTCCGGGACGAGCGCGTTACGGCAGACGAGGCGACAGCCGAGTTCTTTGGCGGTAGGCCTAATGTGGTTGAGGAGAGACAGGTTGGAGTCGAGCAGGGTCAGCCTTGGCGCGCATGGGTCGCCTGGGTTAGCGGCGAGCCAGCGTTTGAGGCATTTTAGCTCGGGTGTCGAGAGTCCGCAGGCGATGCTGAGGATTTGGGCCGACTGGCTCCTAAACTTAGCTTGGTTCGCGGCGTCTTCTATGGCTTCTAAGGCCGGCTGAATGCGGTGAAAAACGTGCAAGGCAGAGGCAGGGTTGCTCAGCATGGAGGTCAGCCACGGGTCGGTGAGCGGGATGTTGGGGTGGATGACGTCTTCGTGAATGGGACGCATCGCATGAGGAGCATGGGGGCTAACGGTTTGGTTAAGCCAGACCAGAGCCTGGCTGTAATCAATGGCGTGACCGTGGGGGCTGACGAGGTAGACATCCTGCGTGGCCGGGTTGAGCAAGTCGATATCAAGCATGGCTTTGAGGCCGTATTGCTTGGCCAGCTCAACAAGCCTCTTGACGTTAGGGTTGTCCGAGTCAAGGTTGCGCTTGAGCAGGTCCTCAGGGTTGGTAGGAACGGTGGTTCGGTTTTGGTATTCCTTAGCCTTCTCATTGAGGCTCTTGGTGTATCCCCAGGCAAAGCGGGCTTCCTCGAGTGTAGCCCGGGAGCTTCGGTGGAGAGGCATCGGTGCAGTAATGCGGTAAAATCTGTTGCTTGCTTGTGTTGTAGCAGACATAGGTTAAATACCTCCTTTTGAAATTTGGATTTTTGGGGTTTGTGGCAGTATCGGGCCGGGGTGGCACGGTAAGATTTGCGATGTTAAGGTGTTTATGGCAAAAATCCACCTTGTATCGCCATCTATGTAGCATCATACCAGAATGGACGAATAATCGCAAGTCCCCCACCCGGGATACTTGCGTTATAAGCATAAACTGATTATACTGTAAGCATGAGTAAAGGTAAGAGTAATGTAAGGGTTTCGAGAGGAACTCCGGTGAGTCGCGCACCGTCGCTAGGGCGGAAAGTAGCGATAACGGCAACGAAGTGGGTGTGTGGGATAGCGTTTGTGCTTTTAGTGTTGACGAGCTTGTCGAATATCGTGCGCGGGCTGACGACAGTTAAGATTGAGCACGAAGGTGGCGTGCCACAGCAGTGGGCGAGCTTTGTGGGGGCGCGAGTTGGCGGGGAGGCGCCGGAGACGGTGACGTTGCCGGTGACATATTGGGCGCAGAGAGCGGATTGGCCACAGGGGACGGGTGCGGCGTCACATGTGAATCGACAGTTTGAATGGGTGGCTTTTGGTAATTTTCAGTTTGGTTTGCAGCAAGGTTTGGTCAGAAATAGGCTAGGGGCAGACGGTAAGCCGGTGCCGACTGCTAATTCACGTGCGGAAGCAGTGGCGGCGGGCTGGTCGGTAGTCAACCAGGGTGTTTGGGGTGATAACTTCCGACGCTGGTTTAATGAAGTGCCGGAGCGTAGCTTGCAGATTGAGACGGAAACGATTACGTTCCACCGGCTGGCAGACGGGCGGTTGCAGTATGGCGGGCCGAATCGCACCGGGCGGGATGTCTTCCCGTTGAATAACGTGGCGGCGGCGCGGGCGTTTGCGGGGAACAATCCGAGTGTGCGGGGCAATCAGTATTTGTTTACGATGCAGTTCGTGAGTGATTTTGTGGTGAGAGCGGATGGGTCGGAGCTATTTGAGTTTGCCGGCGATGATGATGTTTGGGTGTTTATTAACGATCGGTTGATCGTAGATATTGGTGGCGTGCACGGTGTGATAAATGGGTCGTTCCAGATTCGGGAGCCGGACGCACAGGGGCGAATTGGTGTCGTGGTGACGGTGGATGGCAGAAGGCATACGATTGTTGATTCTGGGTTGTCGCGAGGCGAGGTGGCGACGCTGAGCTTCTTTTACGCTGAACGGTCGACTAGCGAGGCGAACGCGTTGATAACGATGACGGATTTTGATTGGCCGATTTTGGCGCGACCGACACTAGCTTCACGGTATGATAGCGATGATCATTTGATTCAATATACAACGACGTTACAAAATCGGGACAATAACGCTCCGCTGACGGTGCGTGGCTTAGCGTCCTGGATTAATCGTGGCGATCGGTTTGACGCCGACGGAACTGAGGGTGGCGGGTTCTTGCCGCTGGAGGCGCAAAATGTGCATTATACGACTACGCCGGACGATTTGGGTTCGTGGCAGAGCTTGGATATTTCGAGTCCAGATGAGGATGGGTTTATGTTTGAGCAGGAGGTGCTGCTGGCTTCTTACGGCGAGAATGGCGATACGCTGTTTATTAGATATGACTTAGAACCGGAGAGCGACAAAGGCGAGCTGTTTGGCCGCGCGACGTATTTGGCGGAGTCTCGTGGGATAAAGATGGCCGTGTCGGCATCGACGACGACCGAATGGGAGCGTTCGGTTGCGACGGAAACTGATTCTAGCGATGACGATGAGGAAATCGAATGGCCGAATATTCTGTTGCCAGAAGAGTGGGAGCCGGATGCGCCGCTCAACTTGGGCGAGGGCGAACGGGTTGACGATAATTATCGTGGCCCGGGCTTCTTGGTGCCGAATACAGGCCTGGCAGCTGACTTCGCGGACGTAGTGTTGTCGCAATGGTTTATCTTGATGCTACTAGCGACGTTTGCGACTAGCTTCTGTGCTTGGCGAGTGCTGTCTGTGGCGAGGTAGGATTTAGGCTAGATGTATCACGATAAGATACTTAAGGGTGTGGTGACAGTCGGGGCGGTGGTTCTGATTGGGTTTGGTATGTATATGGTGATGGACCCAGGGGATTCCGGCGATTGGTCGGGAGAGGACGACCGAGTGGCGCTGATTGGTGGTGATGGAGACAGGCCGAACCATGGCTATATAGATGAAGGAGAAGAGCCACCGATTGATGGTGATCAGGGTGGCGGGAGCGGTGGGGGAGGAGGTGTCGGTGGTGGATCCGGTGGTGGTACGGCCGGTAATTTACCGCCACCTGAGTCACCGGCGCGACCAAGGCCGGAAATAGCGCCGATGGTAGACCCGACGACAGGACCGCCGAACTATAACGTACTGCTGCCGGTAGGAGAACTGTGGCGGCAGACGTCGTTTACGATGTTCGCTACGGCGAATGTGGACTTATGCATCGATCGAGACGCGCCAGCAAATGCTCCGGAACTACATTGGATTAGTAGCGATATGAACGTGGTGAGGGGGTTTCGACGGGCGCGGACTTTCTTAGGGTTTTCGGATGCTCTTTGCGTGTCGCCGGACATCTTTGGAGTGGGGCGGACTACTATCACGGCGAGATCGGCAGATGGATCGGTGATGGATACAATTGAGCTAAACATCGTGGCGCCGAATGTAGCGGAATGGGAGCTGGAGGTAGTGCGGCTGGTGAACGTTGAGAGGCGGCGTGCGGGAGTGCCGGAGCTATGGATTGGTGATTCATGCAGGTCGGCCGCTAACACTAGGGCGCGAGAGATTGTGGTGTTGTATAGTCATACGCGGCCAGGAGGGGGGAATTGGCGTAGTCTGTGTCCGGCTCCAACGGACGTAGCGTGGTTTGGGGGAGAGAATATCCATCGCGGATCGTCAGCGGTGTCGCCGGCGACGGTAGTGGCAGACTGGATGCGGTCGGCAGACCATAGAGCGAACATCTTAAATCCGAACTATATGTTCTTGACGGTGAGTTTCTTTTTTGACAAGAACACAACGTCGAGAACGCACTGGGTGCAACTGTTTACGACTTGGTAGGTCCTAAGCTCGGACGCTTTTTTCGCGGCGTTTTTTATACTCGATACTGAGGTCGAGATATTCCATGAAGACTTGCTTGATAATGGTGACGGCCGGGACGGCGAGGAACATGCCGATGAGGCCGAAGTAAGCACCGCCAACGATGATAGAGAAGACGACGAGAAGAGGGCTGATTTTGAGGTGATGGCTCATGAGTTTTGGCTCGATGAAGTTGGCGTCCATCTGCTGGAAGAAGAGGAGGAAAGCGAGGACCCAGATGGCTTGAGTAAGGCCGCCGGTGATGAGGGTGAGTATGGCGATGAAGATGACGGCGAAGAGGGTGCCGAGGTAGGGGATGAAGTTGGCGAGGCCGGCGATGACGCCGAGAAGGAAAGCGTATTCGACACCAAAAACGAGGAGGATGGTAGTGACGCAGATGAAGTTTATAAGGCTATCGAGGCCTTTGCCGGCGATGAAGGAGAAGAGGACTCGGTTGACTTGGGCGAGGTAGCGATTGAGGTGGTTGAGCGTAGTGGGTTTTAGGAGGTTGCTGGTGATTTTGCGATAAAGCGCGGCGATGCGGGCGCGTTCGAGGAGAACATAGAGGGAGAAGACTAGACTGATGAAGAAGTTGAAGATGCCGTTACCAACGCTGACGACGCCGCCGAAGACTTGGCCGGCGTTTTCAAAATTGATGAGGTAGGTGGTGAAATTGAGGATAGTGGCTTGGAGGTCGAGGTTGGAGAAGGGGTAGTTCTCGCCGAAGATGTGGCTCAGGCTTTCGCTGACGGAGTTGAGGTAGGTGGGGACCTGGTGCGCGAAATCGAGAATAGAGCGGGCGAGGAGAGGGAGGGCGATGGTGATAATGACGAGAAGAGCGAGAGCGAGGATTAAGTAAGTGGAGAGGACGCCAAAGGCGCGGGCCTTTTTTTGGATCCATCTGACGCGGGATTTTTTGAACAGTTGCTCAAGTGTATAGCAGGGTCGGTAAAGGAAATAAACAATGATGATAGAGAAGAGGAAAGGGGAGAGGACGCGGAGGAAGTTGGCGACGCTGGTGGCGAAGAAGCCGACATTATTGACGATGTGGAAGACGATAATAACGGCGACGGCGAAGATGAATGCTGGGATCCATTTGGTCCATTCACGCGTGCTTGGTATCATGGTTTTATTGTATCATATAGTTAGCTGAGGAGGGAGGCTTGGAGGGCCATTTCGCCGGCTTCGTCAGTTTTGACGACGTAGATGGGCTTGCTGCCGTCGGCTGCGATGTTGATGGATTTTTGTCCTTGGAGGCCGGCGGTGTTCTTTTCTTCATTGATCTCGAAGCCGAGATAGGCGAGCTTTTTGATGACGGCTTTGCGGATGCCGCTGTCGCGTTCGCCGATGGTGGCGGTGAAGGCGAGGGCATCAATGCCGCCGAGAACGGCAGATTGGCGGCCGATTTCTTCTTGGAGGCGGGCGACGTACATATCGTAGGCGAGCTTGGCGTCTTGATTGCCGTCGTTCATCCATTCGATAATGAGGCGACAGTCGTCGGTACCGCCGAGACCTTTAAGGCCGCCTTCTTTGTTGAGGTAGCGCTCGATGCCGTAGCTGTCGAGCTCGAGGTGGCGCATGAGAGCGATGAGGGCGGATGGCCAGACGGTGCCGGCGCGGCTAGCCATGAGGACGCCGTCGACTGGGGTGAAACCCATAGAGTTTTCGACGGATGTGCCTTTAAGAATAGCGGAGACGGAGGCGCCGGAGCCGATGTGGCAGACGACGAGCTTGTCGGGCAGGCCGTATTCGCTTTCGATGAGGCGAGTGGTGGCGTTGACGGAAATGCCGTGGTAGCCGATTTTGTAGATGCCGTATTTGTCGCTGACTTCGCGAGGGATGGCGAAATATTTAGAAGTGTCGGGTTTGTTGCGGTGGAAGCGAGAGTCGGAAATGGCGATAATCGGGGTAGTGGAAAAAGCTTTTTGGACGGCTTTGATTTCGTCGAGGATGACCGGGGTGTGGAGTGGGGCTTCTTCTTTGACGACTTCGAGTTTGTCGATGAAGTCTTCGTCGACATGGTGGTTTTCGGTGAAGTATTCGCCGACGGCGACGACGCGAGCGACGAGGGCAGTGATGTCGCTGAGCTTAACGCCCTGCTCTTTTAAGATTTTTTCGAGGTGGTTGGCGACGTCGGGGAGGGCTTTGATGGTGGTTTTTTGCTTTTCTTTCTTGCCATCTTTTTCGATGGTGCAGATGATGTCGGAAGCTCCAACTGCGCCCTCAAACTCGAAGTGCAGAGTGAAGATTGGTGTGGTGCCATCGTAAAGTCCGTATTTTCGAGATGATGAGCCGGGGTTTAAAACTAATCGTTTGCCTTTGGTTGCCACTGACATTTGGTGTCCTCCTCACGGTCGGTGCCGTGCTTAATAATATATTCGGTATGAGCGGTGAGTGAGGAATAGATAGCGGCGCTAGATTCCTCCCACGTTTCTGCCGATATTTTATCAAGAGAGCGGGCAGTTTTCAAGAGAGAAAGCGCGATGTTGTAGCGCGAGGCGTTGTTTTGGACCATCATGTCGAGTGGGGTAGTGGTGGAACCTTTTTCGGAGTAGCCGTAGATTTCCGGGTGGCAGCCGTAGGTGGCGAAGATGGGGGTGAGGCAGTCGGGGTAGCCGTGGAAGTTAATGATGGTGGGTAGGCTGCTAAACATTTCGTCGAATTGATATTGGGTGAAGGGGTTGTTGACAGTGCCGATTGCATTATAGCTGAGGGCGGAGATGTTGACGAAGCGGACTCGGAGGTCGGCGAAATACGACTTGGCGATTTGGAGGCCGTAAAGTGCTTCTTTAGAGACGAGGTCGCCGATGCCGACGAGGACGAGGTCGGGATTTTCGTCGCTGGCGAATTGGCAGATGCTGGCGCCGCCGTTTTGAAGTTGCCACTGGGCGTGGTGCGAGTCAATCCAGCGGGGTTCGTCGGTCTTGCTGAAGGTGAGGAGGTTGATGACGTTGGATTGATCACGGGCGTGAGTGAAGCAGCTTCTGGCTGCGACATCGTCGAGCGGGAAGTAGCAGTTGGCGGTCTTGCAAGGGCGGAGGAGGAGGTCGGCGATGAGGCCGGGGTTTTGGTGGGAGTAGCCGTTGTGGTCTTGGCGCCAGCAGACGCTGGTAGAGAGGAGGTTGAGGGATTTGACGGGTTTACGCCAACTGAGGTCGCGGGATTGGACGAGGAACTTTTGGTATTGGTTGATTTGGCTGGTGATGATGGGGAAGAAGGCTTCGTAGCTGGTGATCCAGCTTTGGCGGCCGGTGAGGTTATAGCCCATGGCGAGGGACATGAGGGTGTTTTCGCTGAGGAGGTCGATGGCGCGGCCATCGGGACTGAGGTATTTGTCCCAGGGTTCGATGGGGAGTTGCCAGGCGCGGTTGGTGGCGGCGAAGATAGCGTCGAATTTGTTGCTGGAAGTTTCGTCGGGGCTGAAGAAGCGGACATGTGACTGGGCGACTTCGGGGGCGAGGAGTTCGCCGATGGCTTTAGCGCTTGAGAAGTGGTCTTGGCCGGGGTTGTCTACGCGTTCGATCATATGACTTCTCCTGTGCTCGGGGTTTGGTTGAACAATTCTTCGGGGGTGACGTGGTAGGAGCGGAGCCATTTTTCGAGGAGGGCGAGGGAATCGGGGTTGGTTTTGCAGTCGGGGAGAGGGACTTGGTGGCTGAGATAGTTGCCGACGATTTTTTCGTCGTGGACGTGGTCGGGAGCACCTTCGCCTTTGGGCGTGGTCATGATAATGAAGGTGTTTTTGGTGCAATTATGGATGGCGTTTTGGAAGTCGTCGGGGTCGTCGCCGTTTACGAAGACCGGTTGGTAGCCGAAGCCGGAAATGAGTTGGTGGAGGGAGTGTTCGTTCATGCGGCCGGTGATGGTGGGGCCGGAGATTTTGTAGCCGTTGCGATGGAGGATGGGGAGGACGTGACCGTCTCGTTCGCCGACGAGGCGGATGAGGTTCATAGAGGCGAGGAGAGCGGCGGTTTCGGCTTCGCCGTCGCCGATGAGACAGGCGACTTTGCGATTAGGCATGTCGAGTACAGCGCCGTAGGAGACGCCGAGGGCGTAGCCGAGTTCGCCACCCTCGAGGATGACGCCGGGAGTGTAGGGGCTGGCGTGGGAGGGGTAGCCGTGGGGCCAGGAGAAGTTGCGGCAGATGTAGGCGAGGCCTTGCTGATTGCGGAGGATTTTGCCTTCCGAGGCGGTGTCTTCGCCGAGTTGCGCGCCTTCGCCGTAGGGCATGGGGCGGACTTCGCCGTCGAGCCAGAGGTTGGCTTGGAGGGCGGGGAAGCCGTGGCCGGGGCCGCAAGCGAAAATCCAACTGTCGGGGTTTTCGGTGTTCATGTCGGGGAGGCCCCAGGCGGCGACGAGATGGGAGTAGGCGAGGGAGATGCCGTGGCAGGTACCCCAGTGGCCGAGGAGGCGGGGTTTGATGTCTGTGGCTTCGAGCGGGCGGGTGAGGAGGAAGTTGTCCCGGAGGTAGGTTTGGGCGACGGATAGGTAGTCCGCTAGCTCTACGCGCCTGGTGATTTGCCCACTTGTCATTGTATATATTATAGCAGGATAATCTGTAGCAGCAAACAAGCTGCTGGGTACTAAGCTCCAGCGAAAGGCTCGCCGAGCACAGTTTCATTCGGACACAGAATGGTTTTAATCCGTCGCCACGGACTAAAACCTTCTTCTCCCTCGCTTTGCCAAGCTCCGGGACGTTCCGAATGAAACTGTATCTCGCACGCCTTTCGCATAATATGACCCACTAGCTATTTTGATGCTATCTTCTCAACCTATCCTAACTCCTTCCTCCCCACCCCCTATGGGTAGACACAGCGGAGGGAGTAGCCACGGTGTCTAGCATCCTGAGAAGCTAAAGTTATTGCCGGAGCATACATCCAAACAAAGTGTGATGAGTTTATGGTCCCTAGTGACGAGCTCCAAAAGTGAGCAGCCGTAGACTGCGCGCGCAAAGCATCAAGAGTAGCCCCATTAGGGAGATAGCCAAAGTCAGCTGCCGAGACAGTGGCGAAGATTGCTTTCTTGCACCTAAATTGTTAATATAATAATATTGAGGCTTACCTAGTACGCCTCAGGGGTTCGTTTAATCGGTCACAAGACCGATTAAACTATTTCCGCCGAAAGTCGACGGTTACTTCTAGCAGGCCAAAAAGTAGTATTACTTTTAGCATACGCACCTCCTTTCTCCTTGGCCGAGGGGCTTCGCCCCTCGGCTAGTTTAACGAAAACAATGGACTTCTTAAAGTTCAACTAGGATAGACTTGACGAAGTCCGTAAAAACGAGGTGGAAGCCTCTGGGACACCGTAAATCCAGTCCAAAACCCAGCTTAAGGTTACCAGATAGGGTAATCTGATGCAATAGCAAGCGTTTTGGGTTTTCACCTCTGTTGTCTCAGATCAGAAAAAGTGCAAAAAGAATCTTACAACTACTAGCCTGTCAATTTGCAAGCATAAGTGGCTTCGCCACTGTCACAGGCGGTCTTCTTCTTGCTAATAGCGGCATACAGCACACTTCAGTTCAAGCATATTGGTGGGTTTCGTCACTGACTTCAATAACCGTTGCGTCCAATACACGCACCAACAGCACGAATATAGAGTCGGGCACAACCGCTCACTCTGCCTCCATAGCTAAGACTTATGGTCAACCCCTCCGCTGTGTCTACCCGTAGGGGGTGGGGAGTTAGTGCTAGGTTGGGAGGAAAGTAGCCGCCCGAAGGCGGCTGTGATAAGTTATTGGAATTTGTCGGCGTAGGCAGCGAGGTTGTTGCGAGCAGTCTCAATCTGTTCGTAGACGGCGGTGATGGTATTCTCGAATTCTTGGAAATCGTCTCCCATGGCCGCTTGGTCGCGGGCTATGATGGCATCTTTATTGCCTTCGTCATACAGGGCTTTCAAGCATTCGTCGATCTTGTCGACATATCCGTCAACATAGGCTTTCTTTGGGTTCATAGGCATAGTGTAGCACGCTCCTTTCCTTATTCATAAAAGTCGCTAGGGGGTGTACCCTAGTCTATTTGGCCACCCTAAACCCCCGGCTATGCCGGGGGCAAGGCTTTAGCGTCATTATGGCTGTTGCCATTCTAAAACCTCCCGGTGCTAGACTAAGATTGCGGTCTGTCAACTGCAACATAAACCAAGCAA
>WRMD01000018.1 GCA_009777315.1 Candidatus Saccharimonadota bacterium | reverse complement strand
GAATCTTCTTCTGGTGGTGGAGGAGGTGGGGTAGAATCCTCTTCTGGTGGTGGAGGAGGTGGGGTAGAATCCTCTTCTTCGGGTGGAGGTGGTGGGGTAGAATCCTCTTCTTCGGGTGGAGGAGGTGTCTCGGGCGGTGGGATGTCTTTGTCGGGTGGGGTGTCGGTGATGTCGAACCAAGCGTTGAGCTGGAGGCCGCAGTCTTGGCCGAGGCCGATTTCGAGAGTGGCGATTTGGCCGTTGTCGAGATAGATGGTGTTGCCGACGATCTGGTCGATGTTGACGGTGGTGCCAAAACCATCGACGTAATGCTGCAAGAGGTTATTGGCGAGGGTCTCCATGCCGCCGAAGAGGTCGACGGAAGCGTCCATGCTGAGGAGGCTTTGGCCGGTTTCGGTGTCGAAAATGTTAAGGGAGTTGTTGTTGCTGTTGAGGACGGTGTCGGCGCGGTGGATGTGTTGGGCGCCGTTGTTGCCGTTTTGCATATAGACGGAAGCGTAGGCACGGTCGTGGGCGCGGCCGACTTCGGTGTTAGTGAACTCAATCTCGCCGCGTTCGGCGCGGCCTTCGAGGTCGCCGAACTCGTGGAGGAGGTCGTTCATGGTGCCGGAGAAATTATCGTAGGAGCCGGAACGCATTTCGTTGGCGTAGCGGTTGAAGTCGCGGATGGTGGTACCGTCGAGATCTTCGGGCATTTCGGCGTCGGTGAGGTGGCCAAGCAGGAGGGCGATGTTGGGGTTGTTGGCGACGTTGGTGTTGATGGCGTTTTGGAGGTTGGCAACGTTGACGGTGCCGTCAAGGTTGAGCTCGATGCGTTGGCCGAAGTTGTTGCGGAGGCGATTGCCCTGCGCGACGTCGTCTTCGAGGGCGTTGTAGCTTTGGCCGTCTTCGAGGATTTGGCGGGTGGAGTCTGTATCGGTTTCGGCGGTGTCATCGGCTTCGTCGTTGTCGTCGTTGTCATTGTCGGCATTATCGTCAGCGTCGTCGGTGTCGGTGTCGGCATCGTCGAGATCGTCAAGAGGTTCTAGGTCGTCTCCCGGTAGGTCGTCGAGCGGGTCGATCTCGGTTGTATCAGCGTCATCGGGGAGGTCGTCTAGGGGTGTGAGGTTGGACGCGTTGTCAGATGGAAGATCGTCGAGGGGTGTGAGGTTGTTGGCGACGTAGGCCTGATAGTCGGCGAGGGATAGATCGGTGACGGTGCCGCCCGGGTTGTAGAGGCGGATACCTTCGGCGCCGCCGTCGAGACTGATGGGGGAGATAGCATTGCCGTGGGCGTCGAGGAAGGCGCCGGGCGGGAGGTTGTCTTCGTCGAACTCGTCGTCGGCGTCCATGGCGTGGGCCATAAACGGCCTAGCCATGCCGGTGAGAGAGGTGAGCACGACAGCCGCGAAAGCGACGGTAATTACGGCCTTACCGATCCTGCGGTTGCGCTCGTGCTTTTCCCTGCCCTCTTCCAACTCTATGTCTCCGTAGTGGTCGCGGCTGGCTGTGACTTCGTCTGGCGATAGGAGCTGACCGTCTTCATCTTCAATAGCGGCGCCGTATTCATGGTAGAGATCGGCGTAGGTGGAAGCGTTGGGGTTGCCCAGAACATCCCATGGGTCAACGGCGCCTTTTTCAGGTCGTTTGGGTGTGCTGTTTTTATTACCACGTGCCATATTTTACCCTTATGCTTTTTGTTTTGATGCTTTTATATATGCTCTATTATATACACGAGCGTTTCGCTGTGTCAAGTGAAAAACCCACCTAATTTGGCGGGTTTTTCGTAAAGCATCACATGGGTTATCCTTTCTGCTTATGTTTTAA
Organism: Candidatus Saccharimonadota bacterium; assembly: GCA_009777315.1. Classification (GTDB taxonomy): domain Bacteria; phylum Patescibacteriota; class Saccharimonadia; order Saccharimonadales; family Saccharimonadaceae; genus WRMD01. The sequence continues at coordinate 14,090 of WRMD01000018.1, read as the reverse complement.
TTTTTGTGTTCAATTCTGATTTTACATTTTGATTCCTTTCTTGAAACTTGGAAATATATTGTTCAAACGTTATTCTACTCTGTTAATTTATGTTCGTGACCCTATTCGAGACGGCTACACTGGCCGACTAGGCTGCCCTACTATCGGCATGGTGCATAGCAAAAGCGGGTTGTTTCTGCATGAGGTTAAGCTGATCATTCAGAATTTCATCACGCTCTTCCTTTGTGTCCTGCTCGGCTGCAAGCAATTTATTTCGTAGTGCAAGCACTTTCAATATCGCTCGGCCGCTAGCTGCATTCCTGGCTACATGTTTGCCGCTGGCTTTTCGTCCGCCATTAGGCAGGTCGAATTCGTCGATTGGGTTTTGGCTGATTGGCTCCTCTTCCGAAGCTTCGAAGTTTAGTTTGATATCGGTATCCTTGGCGAACTTAGCCGCTTTGGTCTTCTTGGTGGGGAATGGAATTACGTTTGACATTTTGTTTCCTTTGTTTGTTATTCTTACTTGTTTTTGTGTTAGATTTCTTTTCTAACCTACCTCCAGTATAGCACACTTGGTTTAAAAAAGCAATAGCATTTTGATACTTTTTTAGACTTTTTTGCAAACTACAGGGGTGAAGGACGGCACGAAAATCGTAACTCGGACGCCCAAAAGCTCACTCGCTGGCTCGGTTTCTCGGACACAGAATGGTTTTAATCCGTCGCTAACTCCCTAAAACCTTCTTCTCCCTCAGCTTGCCAGCTTCCGGGACGTTCCTCGAAATCCGACCAGCATCGCGAGCCGCTTCGGACAGCCCGGTTGATAATCCTGCGGGCTGGAGTACTCTACCCATATTGTTGCTCCTTCGCCACTGTCTCGGGAGCATATTTCAGCCCCGGTGACCGCGGACTGCCTGACCAGTCGCAACACGGGGACTGGTGGACTTCATCTCCTAGTTCAGCAACGGGTGCTTCCCGTATATACTTGGCTAGCACGCTCGTAGTTCCTGCTACACAGCAAACTGCCCAACGAACTGGCGTACCCCTCCGCTGTGTCTACCCGTAGGGGGTGGGGAGGAAGGGGTAGTCGCCCTGCTCTAAACAAAAAAACCGCCCTAAAAGGACGGTTGTTTGTGTTGGTGCGCGCTTCAGCTTACCTCCTGAAGCCACGCTTCTTAAGGAAGTATCTTTGCTTTTCTAGCGCTTTGATGAAGAGTTTTGCCATTTCTTGCTCTATTTCATCGTACCTTCGTCTTGCTTCAAGCTCCGCTTTCTCCTGCACTACGCGTATCAACTCATCCATGCTGGCAAGAACATGGTGGTCGGTTGCGGTAAAATGGGTAATGACGTAGCAGGTCCAGTGGTTGGGGATGGGCGGGATAATGGGGCAATGGTAGTGTAAGCTGTCGTGTAGAGGGGCGTATATCCTCAACACACACATTTCGCGTAGGCGTTTGTAGTCGCTTGTACCGCTCCACAAACTGTCAGGGAACAACCAATGATGGTCGTTATAACCGGAATTCTTGTACTGGTAGCTACGCGTTTGTGGCTTCTTTGGTTTGGTTTTCTTGGCTCTCTTAGGCTTTCGGGATTTATTGTACTTGGACAAGGCATCTCACCTCCTTTAAGCTGCTTATCCACCGCTACCCTTCTATGATACCCCCCCCCTGGGGGTTTGGCAAGGTTAAGCGGGATGGACTTTTGTCTGGCTCGCTATGGCGTTAGGCTTTTTCGAGGGAGATGGTGACGGGCTTCTTGTTGATTTGGGTGATTTCGTCGTGGGAGTAGTTGTCGGTGTCTAGGGTGGTGGCGAGGGTTTCGGCGGTGAGGATGTTCTTGAGGTCGCCTTCGAGCGAGTCGAGGTCGTAGCCGGTGATGGAAAGCTTGATGCGGTCGTCGACTTGGAGGCCGGCGTTTTTCCGGGCAGCTTGGACGGCGCGGATGAGTTCGCGGACGTCGCCTTCGGCTTTGAGGGCGGGGGTGATTTCTGTGTCGATTTCAACTTTGCCCGGTTCGAGATCGCTATCCCAGTCGGCGGATTTGACGTTCATTTCGTCGGCGATGATGTCGAGGTAGAACTCGGGCAAGCGTTCGCCGCCGAATGACAATGAGCTGAGGGGTTGGCGGACTTTGATTTTGGCTTCGTTTCTCTGGGCGAGGCCTTGTTCGATAATGGCGCGGGTGGTGGCCATTTGGTCGAGGACGGCTTGGTCAACGTTGACGCCGCCGGGCCAGTCCTGGAGGTGGACGCTACCCTGCCCTACGAGGCTCTGCCAAAGCTCTTCGGCGAGGAAGGGGGTGAATGGCGCCAGAACGAGCGCGAGCTGTTCGAGGACGGTGTAAAGGGTGGTGTAGGCGTCGTTTTTGTCGCTGTCGTCTTCGGTTTTCCAGAAGCGGCGGCGGCTGCGGCGGACGAACCAGTTGCTGGCGTCGTCGAGGAAGGGAATGATCGGGCTCATGGCGTCGGGGATGTTGTAGGCGTCCATATTACGGGTGATGTCGGATTTGAGCTGGTGGAGGCGGGAAATGACCCAGAGATCCAACGGATTTTTTAATTCTTTTAAGCGGGCTCGCTCGCCTTTCAATTCCCAGCCGTCGACTTCGGCGTACATGGTGAAAAAATCGTACATGTTCCAGACCATGGCGAGTTTCCTCTGTACGTCGCTGACGTCTTTGTCTTGGAGGGCGAAATCTTCGCCGGAGAGTAAGGGGCTGCTGAGGAGGAGGAAGCGGAGGGCGTCGGCGGAGAATTTGTCCATGAGTTCGTTGGGGTCGGTGAAGTTGCCGAGGGATTTAGACATTTTGCGGCCGTCGTTGCCGGCGACGACGCCGGTGGTGATGACGTTGGTGTAGGCTTCTTGGCCGAAGAGCGCGGTGTTGATGACGTGGACGTAGTAGAACCAGGCGCGGACTTGGCCGATGTATTCGACGATGAAGCTGGCGGGGTAATTTTGCTCGAATTTTTCTTTGTTTTCGAAGGGGTAGTGCATTTGGGCGAAGGGCATGGAGCCGGATTCAAACCAGCAGTCGAGGACTTTTTCGATGCGGGTAAAGTGTTCGCCGGTTTTAGGGTCGGTGAAGGTGATGTCGTCGACCCAAGGGCGGTGGTAGTCGTCGAGGCGGATGCCTTTGGGGTTGTCCTTGGATTTGGTGAGTTCGGCGAGTTCGGCGTAAGAGCCGATGACTTTGACGGTGCCTTGGTCGCCCTTCCAGACGGGCATGGGGGTGGCCCAGAAGCGGTCGCGGGAGAGGTTCCAGTCGGGGGCGGCTTCGATGTTTTTGGCAAAACGGCCGTGCTTTAAGTGGGGTGGGAACCAGTTGATATTTTCGTTGTATTTGAGGAGGTTGGCTTTTTGGCCTTGGATGTCCATGAACCAGCTGGGGATGGCGCGATACATGAGGCGTTGTTTGGAGCGGGGGTTGAAGGGGTATTCGTGTTGGATGTATTCGATGCGCCAGACGCTGCCCTGCTCTTCTAGGCATTTGGCGATGAATTTGTTGGCGGACCAGACTTCGATTTGGTCGCCGTCGGTGGGGCGGACGCCGATTTTCTCTAGCTGCTTGGCGACTTCGGGGAGGTAGAAACCATTGTCGTCGAGGACGTCGAGGGTGGGGATGCCGTGTTTTTCGGCGAGGATGAAATCTTCTTCGCCGAAGATGGGGGCGAGGTGGACGATGCCGGTGCCGGCGCTGGCTTCGACGTAGTCGGCGGCGTGGACACGATAAACTACGCTGGTGCTAAGTACGGGGCTAATTGGAAGTGGTTCGTATTCAAGACCGACGAGTTCGGAGCCTTTGATTTTGTCATGAAGAACTTTGTAGTCGAGGTCTTTAAAGATGGTCTCAACGAGGTCGGTGGCGACAATGAGAATGCCTTTGGTTTCGGCAAGTTGAACTTCGGCGTAGTCGAGTTTGGGGTTGACGGCGGCGGCGGTGTTGGCAGGCAAGGTCCAAGGCGTGGTGGTCCAAGCTAACAAGCACACATTCGGCATGCATTGCGTCGTCGAGTCGTTACGGTGCTCGGTCGACGCATCTTTTAATGCGCCTCCCTCTGCTCCGCCGCCCCTCCTAGCACTGCATACCGCCTGTGCACTTGCTGCTGTGAGTCTGAATTTGACGTAGACGGAGGGGTCGGTGACGGTTTGGTAGGCGTCGTTGTCCATGGTGACTTCGTTTTTACTGACGGGGGTGGCGAATTTGGTGTCGTACATGAGGACTTTTTTACCTTCGTAGATGAGGCCTTTGTCGTAGAGAGTTTTGAAGGCCCACCAGACGGATTCCATGAAATCTTTGTCCATGGTGCGGTAGGCATTGTCGAACTCGACCCAGCGGCCGATGCGGTCGATGGTGCCTTTCCAGGCGGCAGAGTTGGCGACCATGGAATTGCGAGCTTCGGTGATGTATTTTTCGAGGCTGATGGGTGGGAGTTCCCTGCCCTCTTTGTCTTCGATGGGTTTCGTAGCCCCGATTTGGCGACGGTCAAGGATGCCGAGCTGTTTTTCGACGAAGTTTTCGGCGGGGAGGCCGTGACAGTCCCAGCCCCAGCGGCGTTCGACGCGCTTGCCGCGCATGGTTTGGTAGCGCGGGACGCAATCTTTGACGATGCTGGAGAGGAGTGTGCCGTGGTGGGGGACGCCGGTGATGAAGGGCGGGCCGTCGTAGAAGACGTAGGCGTTGTCGGCGGGGCGCTGCTGGACGCTTTGCTCGAAGGTGTTGTGCTTTTTCCACCAGTCGATGAGGGCTTTTTCGTACTCGGCGGCTTTACGCCGTTTGCCGTGCTGGTATTTCATTTTTCCTCCCACTGTTTGGTGTTTTTTACTGGCTGGTAGTTATATTGTTCTTGGAGATGCTTGGCTAGATCGCTGTAAGATTTGCCGGCGAGAATGCCGCCCGCGATCATCAGCTCTTGGGTGACGTCGGCGCCGACCCAGTCGGGTTTTTGGAAGTTTTGCATGCTTTCGTCGTCAGCGAATTCAAAATCTACGACGACGAGGCCGGAAAGTGCGGTGAGGTAGACGTCGAGGTCGCATTTTTGGCCTTCATGTTCGTAGAAGAAGCGGCGTTTGACGAAAGATTTGCCGGGGATGGTGGCGAGGGCTTGGTATTCTGGCGCGTCGAGTGGGATGGTGTGTTCGACTTGGCGGGAGGAGTCGCCGCTTTGGCCGCCGTCGGTGGAGTCGGTGGGGTATTTCTTGGTGATTTCGTATTGGTCGCCACGGCGGCGGAGGCGGAGGACCGGGTGGTCGGAGTCGGCTGGGAGGTAGTTGTCGGCGATAATAATCGACGGAAAATCCGCTAAGTTGGCTGGTAGTTGGTTCACCAAAAAGGTAAACTCGCGTTCGATTTCGACCATGTTGTCTCCCGTTAGTTGATAGGGATATTATACAGTATAAATGAGGCTTTGTCTCGCATCCGGCTCATCAAGGTACTACATTACCGCCGCTCGACGGGTTCACTACCGTTCGGTGGACACTCCCGCGCGCCTGTCGTCACAGGGCTTAGGTCGTTCAACTCCTCCCCGTTGGTCGGAGAAGCCCCCTCAGGTAGTGATTCCCGCACGCGGCTTAATTAGTCTCCCTCGCTTTGCCAAGCTCCGGGACGTCCTCATGAAATTGTACCTTGATACGGCTTTTATCTAGCTCGCTAAAGCTCGCAATAAAGCAGACAAAATGTCATTTTGATCTGCTTTATGCCTGACGGCGTTCGCTAGCGCTCACAAAGACCTCCCTTCCTCCCCACCCCCTACGGGTAGACACAGCGGAGGGACATGCCCCAAGGTTTGTTGAAAGCATGGGTGCCTGAGACTATCTGATTGGAAGCGGGATAAGTGCTAGACCCGTCAGCATCCGAGGATAACGACGAAGCCCACCAAAGCAAATATTCGCTTTGTCGCACCAGGCCATTAGGGCCAGACATACCCGAGGTGACAGTGGCGAAGGAGGTTTCGGGGGTTTCCGAGAGGGTCGAAACTTTATAAAGCTTTGGTTTTGGGTCGATTTAACAGGGGTGAGTGTGAGGAGGGAAACTTTATAAAGTTTCCCTTCGCCACTGTCTCGACAGGGCTAATTCCTCCTGGCGGTCTAACAGCCGAATCTACACATGGAGCATTTTGGGTTACGTCTCTAGATTCAGCCACCCACACTGCATACATAACTATCACCGGAGCAAGCCTCATCCAGGGCTCAGTTAATGCCAATAAAATTCGTGGCTTCTCCCTCCGCTGCGTCTACCCGTAGGGGGTGGGGAGGAGAGGGCTTAACAGCCCCAACTTTTCCGCTACTATGCTTGCTAAAATTTCGTGGCCTCTGTCGTTCGGATGTAGATTGTCGTATGAATATAGGCTATCTAAGCCAGCCTGTTCGAACTTTTCGCGCGCTGGGAGCCAATCCGCACCCAGCTTCTTCGCGACGCTCTTGATCTTGGATTCATATTCCGCAGTCCGGCTATCAGAATACTCTTTGCCCTTAAATATCACAGCGCCAGACGGTATGGGAGGCATCTCAAGAAAGATAATATGATCGGTGTATTTCTTGGCAATTGTGATTATGCTTTTCGTATTTTTCTCTAACTCGGCTATGGATATTTCACTGCTTCCGTCTTGGGTCCGTTCGTCGTTTACTCCGTACGAAAATATAAGGCATGGAGTCCAGCCAGCTGACTGTCTGGGTGCAATCTCGGCTTCGACCCGCGCGAGTATCTTGCTGCTTGTGTCACCTCCTATGCCCATGTTGAGCACCTGCATCTTAAACTCTCCAGCACTCTCGACGGTTCGTCGGTGCGCCATCCGCTTTAGCCGCTCTACCCATCCGCCTTCTTCATCCCAAGCTCCGTAAGCCAAGCTATCCCCAAAGACCAGAACTCTGTAGTTATTATTCATGAACTTATGATACCATGCTTCGCCACTGTCACGAGCGGTTATTTCAGGCCAACCCCTACAAATGGTGGCTATATCGCCCAATCTCAGACAATATACATATGGGGTAGCTCTAACTACAGCGACCGCGAAGGCTCTCAGACTAACTTATCCATGACGAGTATAGTCGCTGGGCTCGGCAGTAGCGCCACGAGATTTCACGGCTTCACCCTCCGCTGTGTCTACCCGTAGGGGGTGGGGAGGGGTTAGCCGCGTTCCATCCAGAGGGCGATATCGCGCATGAGTGGGAGCGGCATGCCGAGGTGGCGGTAGAGGACGCGGCCGTCGCTACTGGTGACGAGGATGGCGGGGAGGCGGTTGAGGTCGTAGAGGTCGACGATGTTGGCGTTTTCACGGCCGTCGGGGCTGCAGACTTCGATTTCTCTGCCGGTGTTCTTGTAGAAGTCGGCGATGTACATCTCGACCGTGCGGGTATAATCTTGGCGCTTCCGATAAAAAATGCGGGCTTTCATCGGCGCGTTACTTCTTGGTTCCTTTATATTCTTCGAGGATTTGCTCGAATTCGCGGAGGCTGGTAAACTGGCGGAAGACGCTGGCGAAACGGACGTAGGCGACTTCGTTGGTGCGGCCGAGGACGGTGAGGACGGCTTCGCCGATGCTCTGAGAGTCGATTTGGTCGGCGTTCTTGCCGTAGACGATGGCTTCAACCTGCCCTACTACGTCTTCGATTTCGAGCTCGGATTTAAAGAATTTGCCAACTGATCGGGTGATGGCGTCCATGAGTTTGGCGCGGTCGAAGGGCTCGCGACCACCGCTTTGCTTGACAACAATGAGCGCCGGTCGCTCGACTCGTTCGTAGGTGGTGAAACGTTTGCCGTCAACAGTCTCGCGGCGGCGACGTATAGTGAGCCCGTCGTCGCTCTCTCGGGTTTCTAGGACTCGGCTGGCACCGATTTGGATGAGCGAGTGATCGCCCATTAGTCCTTTCGTTTCTTTAGACGAGCGCGGAGGGCGGCGGGATAATCGGCGATGTCGTTGTCTTCGCTAGGGGTGGCGCCTTCTTGTTGGTCCCATGGGGCGGCAGGCTGGTTGTTGTGCAAGAAATCTTGCTCGCCAGTGCTCGCGGCTGGAGGGATGGCGGCTGAAGCTTCGGGGTCGGGAAGATGGACACTATGGCTAACTTCGACGCTCTCGGTGCGGCCGGTAGCGTCAACTGCTTCGATGGATTTTTCTTCGGTGATGGTGACGCCGGGACCACGGGGTGATTCACCCTCGAAGCTCTCGGCTGGGCGATCGAATTCGTCGCCATCGAAACCAGTAGCGATAACAGTGATAGAAATCTCGTCGCCGAGCTCAGGCCGGGTAACAGTACCGAAGATGATGTTGGCATCAGGGGCAACTGAACCAGTGATGACTTCAGCGGCCTCTTGGACTTCGTTCATGCTGACGTCGGCGCCAGCGACATTGAAGAGGACGCCGCGAGCGCCTTCGATTGAGACTTCGATGAGGGGCGAGGCGATGGCGGCTTGGGCGGCGAGAGTGGCACGGCCGTCGCCAGAAGCTTTGCCGATACCCATGAGAGCGGAGCCGGCGTTTTTCATGATGGCCTGGACGTCGGCGAAGTCGAGATTGATGTCACCGTGCTCGGTGATGAGCTCAGAGATGCCCTGAACGCCTTGACGAAGCACGTCGTCGGCGATGCGGAAAGTTTCTTGGATAGGGGTGCGTGGGTCGATGGTTTGCAAAAGGCGGTCGTTGGGGATGGTAATCATAGTGTCTACCTCGCGGCGGAGCTTGTCGATAGCGACGTCGGCATTGACCTTGCGCTTGCTGCCCTCGAAATTAAACGGGCGAGTAGCAACACCAACAGTGAGGATGCCTTGCTTTTTTGCCTCTTGAGCGACGATATAGCCGGCACCCGAACCGGTACCGCCGCCGGCACCGATAGCGACGAAGACCATGTCAGCGCCGTCGAGGGATTCGCGGATTTCCATGCGTGATTCTTCGGCCGCGGCTTCGCCGACTTTGGGGTTAGCACCAGCACCGAGACCGCCTGTGATTTGCTGGCCTAGATGAAGAGTGCGATCGGCCTTGGACTTGACCAAGGCTTGCGCGTCGGTGTTCATCGCAATGAACTCGACGCCTTTAATTTTTGCTTCTTTCATGCGATTGACCGCTGCTCCGCCGGCGCCACCAATGCCCACTACTTTGATACTGGCAAAGTTTTCGATCTCGCTAGGTTTTACCTCCGGCATGTTTCCTCCATAACTTGTTTTCATTATAGCGTGTCGACTAGTGGATGTAAAGAGTATTATTTAGAGGAGCGGAAGCGGCTGAACAATTTTTGTAAGACGCCGCCGGATTCGGCGACAGGAACAGGCGCGGGGCCTTCGTCGGCGCGCGCGTCGTAGAGCATGAGACCGATGGCCGCGGCCATCTCGGGACGGTTGACCTCTTTGAGGGCGCTGGTGAAGCCAGTGGGGATGCCGAGGCGAGTGGCGACTTCGAGCTTGTGGGTGACATATTCGGCCATGCCCTTGAGCTTGACGCCGCCGCCGACAAGGACGACGCCGTCGGGGAGGCGGTGATCAAAGCCGGCTTTATGAATCTCGCCTTGAACGAGGTCAAAAATCTGATCGAGGCGGGCAATAGTGGCGACTTCGGCTTCGTCACGGTCGAAATCGAAGGTTTCGCGGCCTTTGTGCATGCTGATGGGCTTAGCTTCACCGGTGCGGAGGGCGCCGACGTGGAGCTTTTTGATCTCTTCGGCGACTTCGGTGTTGGTCTTAAGCATGACGGCGAGGTCGTTAGTGATGTCGTTAGAGCCGAGCGGGATGACGCTGACCCAACGGAGGTCGCCGTTATGGAAGATGGCGATGCCGGTGGTGGAAGCGCCAAAATCGATGACGGCAACGCCGTTGTCTTTCTGGCGGTCGGTGAGGACGGCGTTACCGGCGGCGACAACAGATGGGACGATGCCGTTGGATACAATTTGTAAGCGACTAAGCATCTCGCCGATGCCCTGCTCTACTTGCGCGTAGGCGGAAATTAAACTGGCGTGGACTTCGAGGCGTTGGCCGTTCATGCCGAGCGGATCACGGATGCCGCTTTGGCCGTCGAGAGTATAATTATGTGGGACGAAGGAGAGGACGGAGCGGTTTTGGGGCATCTTGCCGGCGGTGGCGTTGTCTTCGAGGCGATCCATGTCGGCGACCGTGATGGCGCCGGCGGCGGGGAGGACAATCATGCCGGTGGTGTTGACAGTGGTAATGTGGTGGCCGTTGATGCTGACGAGGGCGTGTTTGAGGTCGTAGCCGATCATTTTTTCGGTCTCGTGGATGGCTTGGGCGATGGCGTTCATTGGACCGGTGAGTGAACTCATGGTGCCGCGGCGCATACCGGTGCTGGGGGATTCGTGAAAGCCGATAATGGCAGGCTCGGGGTCGCCGGCGCGCTCAGAAGCGACGATAACACGCACCGAACTTGTGCCAATATCCAGCCCGACGGCGTGCTTAGTATTCTCCATGCTTATATAATAACTCTTATGCTACAGGGTTGTCAAGGCTGTCCTTGAAGGGCTTCGGTGTTCACTGACGTTCGCGGAGGTACTGGGCGTTGCGCGCGAGGCCGGTGGAGTCGTGCCAGAGGATGGTGAGTCGGTTGTTTTTTAGTCGGGCTTGGTAGGCACCCATGTATGGTGGACTGTAGTCTTCAGTGAAAAGGCCTAGTTTTAGTGTGTCGCCTTCGAGTTGCCAGACTCCGTGACGGTAGGATTGGTCGGCGGCAAGACGCTGGGAGAAAGTGTTGTCGGCTCGAAACTCAATCTGATCGATGGCACCTACGTCGGTGCCGGTGCGGGTATGGGCGTGCCAGACGCTGACTAGGTTGCTTTCTGAAATGTGGTTTTGGCCCCAGCGGGTTGGGTCGAGAAGGTCGCTTTCGGGGCGGGTGGCGAGGAAGAAGAAGGTGGACGAAGCGGCGATAAGTGCGGCGATGATAATAATTATAGTGAGCAGACGTTTATTCATAGCTCGGTGAGGATTTCGTGGCCGTCTTCGGTGATAAGGACGGTGTGTTCGTAGTGGGCGCCGAGGGTGTTTAAGAGGACGGTCCAGCCGTCGTCGGCGATGCGGGTTTTGGTGCTGCCGAGGCTGACCATGGGCTCGATACAGATGGTTTGGCCGACTTCGAGGATGGCGCCTTCGCCGGGGCGGCCGAAGTTGGGGACCTCGGGTTTTTCGTGCATGGAGACGCCGATGCCGTGGCCGATGAAATCGGTGATGACGCCGAGCTTGCCGCGTTTGATGGTCTGCCCGACGCGATAGCCGATGTCACCGGTGGTGGAGCCGGCTTTTAGGCCTTTAACTCCAGCGAAAAAGGCGGCTTTGGTGGTCTCGATGAGGTGGTTTTCGCGGGCGTCGGGCGGGCGGCCGACAATCATGGTGAAGGCGGAGTCGACGTTCATGCCATGGTAGCAGATGGAGAGGTCAAAGCTGACTTTGTCGCCCTGCTCTAGGGGGTCAGGGGTGGGGATGCCGTGGATGAAGGCATTGTTGATGGAGATACAGATGACGCCGGGGAATGTGGGGGCTTCGAGGGTGTAGGAGGGCTCGGCGCCGGCGGCTTTTAGCTTTTGGGCGACGAAATCGTTGATTTCGAGGCCGGTGACGCCGGGAGCGGCAAAATCACGGAGGTCGGCGAGGACTTGGGCCAGGATTTTGCCGCCAGCGCGCTGGGCTTCGATTTGCTCAGGCGTTTTCTGCATGCGGCGCTCCTAGCATTTCGGTGACGCGGTTGAGGAGCTTGGTGCTGGTTTCTTCGATGGAGCCGTTGGCATTGATGATGAGGAACGGGACGCCGTGGCTTTCGAGGTAGGCGCGGATGGTTTCAAAGTTTTGTTCGTAGATGGCATGGCGCTTTTCAATAGCATCGGGGGTATCGTCGGCGCGATCGTCGGCGCGAGACATGATGCGGCGGGTGGCCTCTTGGATGGTGACGAGGAGCTCGATGGCGAGGATGATATTATGACCGGAGTTTAGGAGTTGCTCGGCTTGGCCGATCTCGCGGAGATGGCCGTCGAGGAGGACGGTGGAACCCTGAGGGAGTTTTTTGAACTCGGAGAGCATCACGCGCCAGACGATTTCTTGGTTGAGCATGTTACCGGCCTGCATATCGATGGCCATTTGAGCTTTTTCTTCGGGGGTGAGAAACTCGCCGTCGGGGTCGTTTGGGTCGGAGACGACTTCGCGAAGGAGATTACCAACGCTGATGTGGACCCAGCCGAATCTGTCGGCTAGAAGTTTTGCTTGGGTGGACTTGCCGCTGCCCGCGGGGCCGAAGACAGCCACCACATTCATGCTACTTTAGACCTAGTTTAATCCGCTCGACCTTTTCAGCCTTCCTAATGTCGCGGATGATTGCCTTGCTGCGTCGATCTCGCTTGCTGATAGGCTTAGAGAAGCGCATAGTTGCCTTGTAGTCGGCGACCAGGCCACTTTGAAGCACGCGGCGGTTGAACCGTCGGATGATGTTCTCGTTTGCCTCTTTAGGGTCTTTTCGTGTAACTTGTATTGCCATATGTTAATATGTTAGCACGGAGAGAGGTGTTTTGCAAGAGGTGGGCGCATCAAAATAACTTCGGGTAAATCCTTAGCGAAAGGCTCATCAGGTACGGAATTCCTCTGCAAACAGAATAAATCCAGCCCATCGCCATGGGTGGATTTTTCTTCCCCCTCGGTTTGCCAACCTGCGGGACGTTGCAGAGGAATTGTACCTTGACACGCCTTTTGCATAATCCCTCCCCAGAGTTATTTTGATGCAAACTTCTCAACCTATCCTAGATCCTACCCACCCCCTACGGGTATACACAGCGGAGGGATAGGCCAGTCCATTTCACCGTCCCGTGGGTGCCAGGGCTAACCCCAGTATCCGTCACGCCCGTTACGGACGTGCGATTGTTGACCCATATTTCGTCCGTAGTGGGCGTGGGCGAGTGCCAATAGATAGCGATGGACTGAGCAGCCTCACCCTGACCTGTATTAAACCAGCCGCCCGAGACAGTGGCGAAGGAGGAGCGTGGCCTTCGCCACTGTCTCGCATGGCCGTTTCCGAGCGTCTCAGGCGCTATTCGGCCAGGATGCAACTGTAAACACGTGGACCCCATCACCACTATCTACTTCACGTGCGCACACCACATATATCACGGATAGTATTAGTGCACCTGGCTTTGCCGACGGTGACCCTAAGTCTGATGGCCATTCCCTCCGCTGTGTATACCCGTAGGGGGTGGGGAGTGTGGTTATGCTTGCGATGAGGTGGCCGCCTCTGTATACTAGCATCAGGACTTCGGTCAAATATCTTACCGAAAGGGGACTTTACAATGAGTAAGCGGGCTAATGTGAAGAAGCAAGCCAAGAAGTTGGCAGCTAGATCACAGGGGCGCAACGCGAAACGCAAGCAGAAGTACGCGGCGATGGCTGGGCAAGGCTACTCAGACGCGTGGTATGCGAAGAAAGCGGTCACCTCCGGGAGCGGCGGGGGCTTCCTTACGGCGGCGGGATCTCGCAAAATGTGTAGTCGCTATGGTGGTTACTGCGACGGGTGCGGGATGTGTAGGCGCGGATGGTGAGCGGGGGTCGCGATACCGCTCACCTGCCCCGCCAAATACTTAAAACACCACCGGTATACGGTGGTGTTCTTTTTAACAACTTAGTTGTGCAATCTTTTCATCATCATTTGGTAAGCTTAATCTTATCTCTTTCTCCACTAGTGAGAACGAGACAGAAGTTGGTGTTTAAGCTTAATAACACCAACAAGATTTACCTAGCTAGCGGCTGATTTGCATCAGACGCCGCATAATCTCCCTAGAAAGGAGGTAATCCATCGACACCTTCCGGTACCGATGCCTTGTTACGACTTAACCCCAATCATCCGGTTCACCTTAGGCAGCCTAAACTGACTTCGGGTGCCCCTGACTCTCATGGTTTGACGGGCGGTGTGTACAAGACCCGGGAACGTATTCACCGCAACATGCTGATCTGCGATTACTAGCGATTCCTGCTTCAAGGAGGCGAGTTTCAGCCTCCTATCCGGACTGGGATAGGTTTTAAGCGATTTGCTCCACATCACTGCTTCGCTCCGCATTGTTACCTACCATTGTAGCGCGATTCTAGCCCAAGGTGTAAGGGAAATACTGACCTGACATCATCCCCTCCTTCCTCCCCGTTACCGGGCCAGTCTT
>WRMD01000017.1 GCA_009777315.1 Candidatus Saccharimonadota bacterium | reverse complement strand
CAGACCCCCCCACCGCCGCCACCAGCTCCCGCCGTAGCTTCTGACACGCCCGCAGCGCCGTCGTCTCCGTCTTCGCCACCCGCGCCAGTTTCATCAAATACACATACGGCGGCAACTTCGCCTTCCGCCGTAACTCCAACGACCTTGCAAAAAACCCCTCATAATCCGCCTCCACCCCATACACCACCGCCGGCGCCTCCGGCTGATACGTCTGCACCACCACCCGACTTTTCCCCTCATGCCGCCCGACCCGCCCAACCACCTGCGAGAGCAGCTGAAAACACCTCTCCTCCGCCGCAAAATCCGGCAACACCAGCCCCTGATCCGCCTGAACCACCCCCACCAGCGTCAATTTCGGCAAATCAAACCCCTTCGCCAGCGTCTGCGTCCCCACCAAGATATTCACCTCACCCGCCGCCACCTCCGCATACCGCGCCGCCATCGTCTCATTTTTCTTATTATCCCCATCAAACCTCGCCACCCGAGCCTGCGGAAACAACTTGACCAGCTCCGCCTCCAAAATCTTCGTCCCAATCCCCTTATGCAGCAGCCCCGCTGTCCCACATTCCGGACACGACAGCGGCTGTTTTTCCGCCTTCCCGCACGCATGGCACAGTAACTTCTTCTTATCTAAATGCAGCGTCATCGGCAACAAACACTCCGAGCACACACTCTGCCACCCGCATTCCTCACACATTGTAATCGCCGCCGACCCCCGCCGATTATGATATATAAGCGATTGCTCACCCTTGCCCAAGTTCTCCGCAATTGCATCCATTAACGTCCTCGAAAAAAACCTATTCCTCGTCAAATTCGACCGCTCCCGTAAGTCTACCACCGACACTTCCGCCGGGCTGACCGCCTTTGCTTTCTCGCTTAACTTCACCACAGCATCACGACTCGACGCCAAACTATAATCCACAATCGTCGGCGTCGCTGTCCCGAGCACCGTCTTTGGCGACACCGCCGAAGCCACCCGAAGCGCCGAATATTTCGGCATCTTGTCCTGATGATACGCCGGCTCATGCGCCTCGTCGATTATCACGAGCCCTAGCTCGCGAACCGGCGCAAACAACGCCGACCGCGGCCCCACCACCACTTGCGGCCCCTCCGCCTCCAATGTTTTCAGCCACAACTCCCGCCGCGTCTTCGGCGTCTGCTGTGAATGGAGCAGGGTGGCATCAGGGAAGTACTCCCGCACCGCCCGGATCAGCTGCGCCGACAGTGCAATCTCCGGCACCAACAATATCGCACTCTTCCCCTCCGCCAACACCTCCGCAATCAACTTAATATATATATTCGTCTTCCCACTCCCCGTCACCCCATGCAGCAACACTGTTTTCGACGGATTATCCTTTATAGCTTTAACCGCTGTTTCTTGGCTAGTGTTTAACGGCAAGCTGCTTTGGTCTACCGTAGGAAGATTTGCCGAAGTTTTTGGGGTAGGGGTCCTAAAAACGAGGTTTTCTGACGCAGGTAGACTCAGCAGCGATGGCGGTAAAACAGCTTGCCAAACGACCGGCATCTCCGTCACATAATATTTGTGTACAAACTCCGCCGCCTTCAGCAAATGCCCTGGCAACACCTTTTCCGAAATCACCCGCACCACCGGCTTCGTCTCGAACTTCGGCTGCTTAACCTCTTCCATCACCACCCCAGTCACCGTTTTCTTGCCAAATGGCACTTCCGCCACTTGCCCGCGCTTCAGCTTTTCCGTCGAGCGATACGTCAGCACCGCCCCCCCCGCCCGAAATCGCTCAACCGGCGCTACCTCATAAAACATACTATAATTATACCATCTCTAATACCTTGATAACGGTTAAGGTTTTAGCCGGGTTTTAGCCATAACCTACTTCGGTGAAAAAAGGTCTTGACCTTCGAGTTGTGCGATGGCATATACTGCAAATAAACCACGGAGGAATCATGAACAAAGGCACATATATAGACGGATCGAAGGCGGTAGCGTTGCTCCGGCGCCTTTCTCTAACTAGGTTCCTCGTCGCGGTCGTCGCAATCAGTGCTTTTACCTTGCTAACAGCAGTGGTTGTCAGCAAGTTCGCTCCCGCCAGCGCTTCCCCGGAATCCGCTGCCGCCAACATCATCGAAGCCAGCATAGACTACATTCTCACTATGACCCTGGGTGCGGCGGACGCCACCTCGGACTGCAGTATGGCTGCGGGTGGAAACATTAACATCCCGATTAGCGCCCCAAACGGCGACACTTACTTTGCCTGCCTCAACGCTAACGTCGATACCAGCTCAAACTGGGGTTACTCACTGACTATGGCGACAGATACCGCCTCCCTAATCGGTGATCCAGCCGGACAGATAAGCGCGACAACCGGCACTATCGCCTCGCCGACCCAGCTCAACGACAACGCCTGGGGCTTCTGTATCCCAAGCGAAAGAATGACCAACGTCCCAAACGGATTCGCCAGCGGCCTCACTACAGCTTGTGGCGGGTGGAACGGTAGCACTCCCGCAGCGCTACTTTATGCGGCAGTTCCAGTTTCAACAACAAGAATCCGCGACGTCGATACATTGCCAAATACCACCGCCCTACAAAACACCCCGATTCGTTTCGGTGTCCGCCCGACAGCAACTCTAGCCATCGGCACGTATTCGACCAGCATAACTATCTCCGCCAGCGCCAACGCGCCACCTGCGTCCTTTATGCAAGACTTTACCACGGAAGCGTGTAGCGCTATGGCCATCGGCGACATCATCACCTTAGCCGACGCCCGTGACGGCAAACCATACCGCGTCCGCAAAATGCCCGACGACAAGTGTTGGATGCTCGACAATTTAGCCTACACCGGCGGCGGCGGCAATAATTATGGCGACGTGGTGGCTGTCGGTAGCGGCGTAGGCTCATTACAAGAAGTGACAGAGAGTTCATCCTGGGGCGGTAATACTACTCGACGCTTTGCCAACAACTCAACTGCCAGTCTCACGTTGAACAGCGGTACAACTTGTACCACTTCGATCACCGGCACCGGCGTCATGCAATCAATCTGCGGTGATCAAATCCTCTACAACTTTTGTGCAGCATTGGGTCTGGATAGCAGCACCACCCCCACTTGTGCTGCAGTAACTAACACTACTACAGGCACCAACATGGCGGCTACTGGCGTAGTAGGAGCCACTGGTGGTGTAGGTGGTGAGTCCCTAGGTTCAGGCGGCACTTCCATATGCCCTGCAGGGTGGCGAATCCCACGAGGACGAGATAGCTCATCAGGTTTTAACGTAGAGACCAACAACGAATGGGCTATACTTAGTGGTTCCTTCAATGCTGGCGCACTTTCATCAGCTAACGTGGCAACTGGCGCAGGATTCATGGGATATTGGCAACCTGTCGGTACTTCGGTAGGTGCAGGCGGCATCCAATTAGGTGGTGGTGCCTTTGGCACAGTGGCAGCCGGCAGCGTCGGTGCGACAGGCAATCTCGCCAATCAGTCCGCGACCGCAGTCTGGTGGACACCCTCTCTCAGCTCAGGCACCAGCGTTTGGCGCACGCTCGTGACCAATTCTAGTATCAACCCTGGCACTAACAGCGCCGGTAAGGCCAACGGCTTTTCTGTCCGCTGCATGTTAGACGCACCACTACCAGAACCGGAGCCGGTACTACCAATGCAGGAGTTCACTCCTGCAGAATGCGATTCGATGGCGGCTGGCGACGTCGTTACCTTAGCCGACGCTCGCGATGGCAAGGAATACCGCGTCCGCAAAATGCCGGATAACAAATGCTGGATGTATGACAATCTTGCTTATACGGGTGGTGGAGATAACCAATATAACGATGCTGTAGCTATCGACACAACTGGTGTAGGGGGGCTACGCGAAGTAACTGTCAACACCGATTGGGACAACCCAGCAGGGGTTAACAACGGCACAAGGCGCTTTGTTAATAACTCAACTGCCAGCCTCACATTGAGCGGCGGCACCGCTTGCCTACCAGATACGGCAACTGGTACTGGCGTTATGCAGTCTATATGCGGTGATCAGATTCTCTACAATTTCTGCGCAGCGCTAGGACTAGATACCAACACTACCCCTACTTGTGCTAGCGTCAGCAATACTACTACTGGTACTGGTATGTCTAGTGCTGGTACAGTCGGTGCTGCTAGTGGATTGGGCGGCGAAAGTCTAGGCTCAGGTGGTAGCTCGATCTGCCCAACAGGTTGGAGGATACCCAGGGGACGAGATAATTCAACAGGAACTAACGACGATACCAACAATGAATGGGCAGTCCTTAGCGGTTCGTTCCTTAACAACACATTGTCTGCTGCAGATACTACTAACACCGCAGCTTCTCAAGCCCCTTGGCAGCCCGCCGGAACCGCGGCAACCTTACCACAGTGGAACGCAGCCTTTGGTACAGTGTCAGCCGGCAACGTCACTACGGCAGGCAATCTCTTCAATCAGTCCACGGTCGCGTTCTGGTGGACATCATCCCTCAACTCGGATACTAGAGCGTGGAACAATTGGGTGCATGGCATGCACGTGAGCCCTGGCACGGATAACGGCAGTAAGGCCCTCGGGTTCTCCGTCCGCTGCGTCCTGGATACGTCGCCACAAAAGCCGGAGCAGCCCCCCATGCAAGCCTTCACCTCCTCTATGTGTAGTGACATGACCGTAGGCGACATCACCACCCTCACTGACGCCCGCGACAACAAAGAATACCGAGTACGCAAGATGCCCGACAACAAATGTTGGATGATGGATAACCTAGCTTATACTGGTGGTGGCAACAACCAGTATAACGATGTGGTAGATGTAAATGCCACCGGTGTAGGGGGACTTCGCGAAATTACAGCAAGTGATGACTGGAACGTTTCACTAGGAGTCAACGATACTGCCAGACGCTTTGCTAACAACTCTAACCTAAGCGGCACCACTACCACCTGTTCTCCAACGGCTGTGTCCGGCACTGACGTAATGCAATCCACCTGTGGCAACCAAATCCTCTACAATTGGTGTGCTGCACTGGGGTTGGACAGCTCTACTACCCCAACCTGTGCGGCGGTAAGCAGTTCCACAACCGGAACTAATATGTCGAGTGCAGGTACGGTCGGTGCTGCTGGCGGAGTCGGTGGTGAATCTCTCGGCTCTGGCGGCAGCTCAATCTGCCCGGCTGGGTGGAGAATCCCCCGTGGGCGAGATATCTCTTCGGGTGCTAACGACATTAACAATGAGTGGGCAATACTAAACGGATCCTTCCTCAATAACACCCTATCTGCCGCAGACACCACTAGTACAACAGCTTCTCAAGCCCCTTGGCAGCCTGCCGGCACGGCGGCAACTTTCTCGCAATGGAACGGTGCCTTTGGTACAGTGTCAGCCGGCTTCGTCGATATGACAGGCAGTCTCGGCAATCAGTCCACGGACGCGGACTGGTGGACATCCTCCCTCTTCTCTGCTACCTACGTATACAGGGCGGGCGTGGGTAGCACGTACGTCGGTCCCGGCACGTACATCAACCATAAGGCCGTCGGCTTCTCTGTCCGCTGTGTCTTCCCATAAGAGGTGGGAGCAGGGCGGCAAACAAGGAGCATGGTAAGATATACCTATGTCACAGCTCCCCACTTTCACACACGCTTTCCAGCGCATTCTCGCCGCCCGCGGTCTCTGGAGCAAAGGCAAACTCACCAAAAAAGGCGAAGCCTTTCTCCATCCCGACTTCACCAAGCTCGAACCACCCGACCAGCTCCCCGACATGGCAAAAGCCGTCGCCCGCCTTGCCGCTGCCAAAAAAAACAACGAAAAAATCCTCATTTTCGGCGACTACGACGCTGACGGTGTCACTGCCGCCGCTGTCCTCACGCTAGCCCTCAAGGCCCTCGGCCACGACGTCGTCGTTGACCTTCCCGACCGCATCGCCGACGGCTACGGCCTCCCGCCCCGCATCATCGAATCCGCGAAGAACCAAAAAATAAACCTCGTCATCACCGTCGACTGCGGTTCCCGCGACCACGACACTATCGCCGCCCTCAAAGCCCAAAACATCGACGTCATCGTCACCGACCATCACGAAATCGACCAGCTCCCACCCGCCAACGCCGTCATTAACCCCAAACGCAAAGACGGCAAGTACCAGCACAGCAAGGGCTTCCGAGATTACGCTGGCGTCGGCGTCGCCTGGCAACTCGCTCGCGCCGCCGGCCTGAGAGACCCCGCCGCCAAATGGCTCCTCGACCTCGTCGCCATCGGCACCATCTGCGACCTCATGCCCCTCGAGCGTGACAACCGCCTCCTCGTCTATTACGGCCTCCTCGTCCTCGCCAAAACCACCCGACCCGGCCTAAAAGAGCTCCTAAAAAGCAGCAAAGGCGAAACCCCCACCACCGAAACCATCGGCTTCCGCCTCGGCCCCCGCATCAACGCCGCCGGCCGCATCGCCCACCCCAAAGCCGCTCTCGACCTCCTCCTCGCCGAATCCCGCCCCGAGTGCGCCAGCCTCGCCAAACAACTCGAATCCCTCAACGAAAAACGCCAAAAAATGGTCGAAGCAGCCCTCGAAACCCTTCCCTCCGACCCCATCGTCCTCGGCGACTTCCACGAAGGCATCATCGGCCTCATCGCCTCCCGCCTCACTGACCTCACCAATTCACCCAGTTTCGTCTTCACCACCACCCCCTGCGGCCACCTCAAATGCTCCGCCCGCGCCACCCCAGGCTTTAGCGTCTCCGCCCTCATCGACACCGCCCGAAGCAAAAACCTCCTCATCAAAGGCGGCGGCCACGCCGCAGCCGGCGGCCTCACCGTAGAGCAGGGCAAGTTCACCAAACTAAAAACCCTCATCGAAAGCTCCATCAAGAGCCACCAAAAATCCACCGACCCCGCCGCCACCGCCCGAACCCTCCCCATCGATCTCCACGTCGACCACTTCTCCGACCTCTCCGTACCCCTCCTCAAAGAGCTACAACTCCTCGCCCCCTTCGGCGTCGCCAACCCCGAACCCCTCTTCCAAACCACCGCCCTCCTCACCAAAATCTCCCCCCTAGGCAAAGAGCAAAAACACCTCAGCTTCGTCGTCGCTAGCCCAGACGCCAAAACTCTCCGCCTCATCCGTTGGAACGCCCCTGCCGAGTGGCACGACCTCCCGCTCGGCGAACCCGTCACCGCCATCTTTCGCCTCCGCGGCAACTCCTGGTCCGGTACATGCAAAATCGAAGGCGAACTCGAACACATCTTTTTAGCCTAACTTGACAACGGCGAAGCTAGGCCTGGGCGCAGAACGGGCAGTGATAGGTGGCGGTGACCTGGTCTTGGTAGCGGTTTTGGTCGCATTTGGGGCAGCGGGAGCGTGCATGGAGCCAGTCGCGGTAAGAGTCGAGGTCAGTTTCGGCGAGCGCCTCGTCGAAGTCGAGGTTGAAACGGGGAGCGAGGATCCTGCGGACGTATTCCCAGGCGTCGCGCTCCATAGCTAAGCGCTCGATGTCGAGGTAGAAATTTTTGTGTTCAAGCTCGGCGTGGGCGATTTCGTGGAGCAGGAGCAGCGGCGAATCGCTGGAGCGGTAGTAGATGGTGCGAGACTTCGGCGAGTAGCGCGGGCGGCCCTCTTTGAACTTGAGGGATGGAAAAGAGCTGATAATGAGAGCCTCCATATGCGTCTATTTTACCACGCTGACCTCCCCACCCCCTAAGGGTAGACACAGCGGAGGGGTAGGCCAATAGCTTTACCTACACTAACCGTCCCCAAGAACATAGCCCCACTAGATGCAGCTGAATAGATAGCGTTCGTAGTAGAGGCAAGTGATGAAGTCCATGTATTCGCATGCTCGGACTGATTACCTGAGCCTTGGCCAGGGTTAAGATAGGCACTCGAGACAGTGGCGAGGGAGAGCCGGAACTTTATAAAGCCAGCCCTATAACAGGGGTAGGAAACTTTATAAAGTTTCCCTTCGCCACTGTCATAGATGGGTGGCTTAACCGTGGCAACGGTCTAGTGCCCATCAACGCTCACTGGTGGACAACCTCATTACAATCAGGTTCGCAAGCGCTCTATTCTTTCTCATCAGTCGACCGTACTCTTGCAGGTACATATTTCGACAGTCTAGCTGGCAAACATGCAGGTATCTCCCTCCGCTGTGTCTACCCGTAGGGGGTGGGGAGGAGATTAAGGCAATATAATCTATGAGGAACGTCCCGGAGGCTGGCAAGCCGAGGTAGAAGCACATTTTAGTCCGTGGCGACGGATTAAAATGATGCTGTGTCCGAATAGATTGATATTGCCTTAATCTCCTTTGCGCAGGGTCTAGCGGGAGTCAGAGCAGGGCAACCAACAAAAGTACCTGAGTATATCGCAACAAACCTCCCCCAAAGTCAACCACCAAAACCCGAACAAATCGCTCCCACCACACCGAACACTCGTTCGGTTATTAAAACATAAACCGAACACACTACAAATCCACATACCGAACACTTATCAACAGGTAAAACACACCCCAAAAATCTCCGAAAAAGCCCTTGCATATTCCCGCATAAGCATTTACAATATAGCCAGTGATACGAACACAAACATCACAAGAACATTAAAATAAACTTTCAGGTTAGCCATCTGGTGACTCAGCAACGAGCAGAGAAACACATGATAGCGGCTCGATAAACATAGCGACGCAACTTGGGCGTAAGCCTACAAAAAGACCTCCCAAGATTCCAGATTCTATATAAGTCTCTCAACCAACGTTCGGCTTCGGCCGTGCAACAGAAGATTTATCCATCTGGATGTCAAACAAACATATAACAAAAACAAAAAGCTGAGTTATCAGTTGGGTAGCCTGAAAGAAACAACAGTATAAATATACCAATTAGAGAGAACAGAGAGTGGTATAATTATACAATGAAACCCCATCAACCGGTTTTGTTGGAGCCTGTGCTTGAGGTGCTCAAACCCCAGCCGCATGAGAGTTATTTAGACCTCACTGCCGGCTACGGAGGGCATGCCTCGGCGATTTTGGAGCTAACGCAGAACTATAAAGACACGGTCTTAGTCGATCGTGATCAAACGGCTGTGGATTACTTGCACGAACATATCAAAAATGCCAGTATTATCCATTCCGATTTTTATAGCGCTACGTTATCGCTTTTGAAGTGTGGAAAAGTCTTCGACATCATCTTACTTGATTTGGGCGTTTCGTCACCGCAATTAGATGCGGCGGCACGTGGGTTTTCCTTCCGCGAGGAGGGCAATCTCGACATGCGTATGGACAAGCGTGACGGCATTAACGCCGAGCACGTCGTCAATCGTTATTCCGAGCGCGAACTAACCGACGTGATTATCCGCTATGGTGAAGAAAGTCCCGGTCTCGCGGCCAAAATCGCGCGCGCCATCGTGCACGCTCGACCGCTGCAGACCACCACCGAGTTAGCTGAAATCGTCAGGCGACAATTCCCTGCGTACAGCAAAACTCACCCCGCCACCAAAACTTTCCAAGCCATCCGCATCGAAGTCAACCGCGAGCTAGAGTTATTAGAGCAAGTGCTACCGTTACTGCCACGACTCATGAAGCCCGGAGGACGCGTGGGCATCATCTCCTTCCACAGCCTGGAAGATCGTCTGGTGAAAAACTTCATCAAAGACTATTCCACCGGCCTCGAAGCCAAATTGAAGCCCATCACCAAACACCCGATAATTGCGAGTGATTCGGAAATCGTTAACAATCCCCGGTCA
Organism: Candidatus Saccharimonadota bacterium; assembly: GCA_009777315.1. Taxonomy (GTDB): domain Bacteria; phylum Patescibacteriota; class Saccharimonadia; order Saccharimonadales; family Saccharimonadaceae; genus WRMD01. The sequence goes on along the minus strand of WRMD01000017.1, from coordinate 7,661 downwards.
CGGAGTGCTAAACTCCGGGCGGCCGCCGCGCTTTAGACCCCTTGACAAGGTCGAAAAGTAAAAAATAAAAACAAAAAGGAGCTAAAATGCCACGACAAATTTTTGTCAAGTATGCCTCTGAGACCGTTGCGGTCAAAGTGCGCAGAAAATAGCATTGGTTCGTTTTGTTTATGACACTTAGTGGGCGTAGTGCTTTTCGCCCGGTAAGTCGAGCTAGTCGCTGGCTTTAGTGCTTTTGCCAGCGGCTGGTTCACCAAGCTTGTAAACAAAACGATAGCGAGAGAGCCATGAAAATATATCGAAATCAATTCAACGCGGGCAGTTCCGTCACTCCTCGCGCTCGTGCCACGCGCACCGAGCTATCGTCGTCAAACTATAGCCACGGTCGTAACACGGTGCGCTTCACCCCAACTCGCCATGGTATAATAGGGCAGGTGGGTTTCGCGGTCAGCCTTGTCCTCGTGGTCGGCCTTGTCTTCCTTACTATGACCAGTCGCATCACCGAATACGACTACAAGATGGAAGCCATGAGTCGCCAGGTGCAAGAGCTAACCGCTCGCAAAGAAGAGCTCGCCGTCGAGAACGCGCGCGTCACCTCCCGAGCCACTATTAATAATAGCGATCTCGCCGACCTCATGACCCGCCCGTCCACCGTCAGCCACCTCAATGATTAACACCCCGAGCAATTAATTTAGTATGAATAAGAAACCCAAAGTTTGGTTATTTGCCGACTGGCGCATCACCGCATGCGCCGTTCTGGGATTGCTGGGCCTTCTAGCCGTCGCTTGGCGGCTTTTTGGTTTGCAAGTTCTCCGCCACGACGCCCACGCCGAACGCGCCCACGCCGAACAAACCCGCCAATGGGTTCTCCCCGCCCGCCGCGGCGAAATCTTCGGCCTCGAGCGCGGTCAGCTCGTCCCGCTGGTCCTCAACGAGACCGTTTACGAAGTTTTCGTCGACCCCTTCATGATCAGCAGAAACGGCAACCAAAAGCGCGTCTTTGAAGTCCTAAACGCCGTCCCCCTCGAACCCCGCCAAGACATCAGAAAAGCCCTCGACCAAACCACCACCCAATATCAAGTCATCTACCGCAACCTCTCCCGCTCCCAAGCCGAAACCCTCCGCGCCGAAAACCTCCCCGGCGTCGGCTTCAAAGCCACCGTCCGCCGCACCTATCCCGAGCAAGGCCTCGCCGCCCAAACCCTCGGCTTCGTCAACCTCGACGGAGTAGGGCAATACGGCATCGAAGGCTCGCTTAACGACCGCCTCAGCGGCACCGACGGCATGCTCCGCGCCGTCACCGACGTCAACAACGTCCCTCTCACCATCGGTCGCGAAAACATCCGTTACGACGCAGTCAACGGCGAAGACCTAGTCCTCACCCTCGACCCCAGCATCCAAATGCGCGCCGAACAAATCGTCGCCGAGGGTGCCACCCGCGCCGGTGCCGCCTACGCCAACATCCTCGTCCTCTGTCCCAACACCGGCCGCATTTACGCCATGGCCAACTATCCCAGCTTCGACCCCGGCAACTTCGGTGCCGCTCGCCCCGGCGATTTCCAAAACCCCATCCTCACCGACGCCTACGAAGCCGGATCCGTCATCAAAACCCTCACTATGGCCGCCGCCATCGAGCGTAGCGCCATCCGCCCCACCGACACCTACCTCAACGTTCCCACCCGCATGATCGACGGCTGGCCAGTCAACAACTTCGTCCAGCAGCACAACAACGAAACCATCACCTACCAGCTCGCCCACGACCTTTCCTTCAACGTCGGCACCATTTCCATGCTCGAACAAATGGGGGGAGGGCAGCTCGGCCGCAGCGGTCGCGAAACCCTCTTCGATTTCTTCCACAGCCGCTTCTTCCTCGGCCGCCGCATCGACGGCTTCCCCCTTCCCAATACTGCCGGCATCGTCCCGCAGCCATCTAGCGCCAGCAACATCGCCTACGCCACCATGACTTTCGGCCAAGGCATGTCGAATACCATGCTCCAAATCGGCGCCGCCTACGCCTCCGTCATCAACGGCGGCTATCACGTCACCCCGCAAATCATCGCCGGCACCCGCGTTGACGGCCAATTCCGCGCCACTCCCGAGCCCTCCCGTACCCGCGTCCTCCAAGAATCCACCTCCCGCACCATGCGCCAAGTCCTCGAAACCACCCGCGCCCGCGCCTTCCGCGACTGGTTTCCCGACCCCGTCGCTCCCTTCACCGCCGGCGGCAAAACCGGCACCGCCCAAGTCCCCGTCGCCGGCGGCTACCACCCCACCTGGGCCATCGGCTCCTATATCGGCCACGCTGGCGGCGAGCGCCCCGAATTCATCATCATGACGAGGGTCGGCGGCGAGGCCACCTTCCGCGCTGCCGATGCCACCTGGATGTTCAACGAACTCGCCCCCTGGCTCGCCGACTACCTCCAGCTCTATTAACCCCAACTTTTAACCCCATCCCTCTTGCTTTAACCCTCATGCTAATGTTAGACTTAAAGCATTAATGGTTAACACAAGGTCTAAACGAGGTGCTCTAAATATGAAACAGCTTAACTCTAATACTACCTTCCCCCACCCAACTGGGGGGGGGGTCCTTCTAAGCTTGGTTTAGCTAAGCCCTCCAACCTCCTCACCAAATCCCTCCAGTCTACTAAGATACTAACTGGCCTAGTAATACTATCAGTCTTTACCACCCTAGCGGCTGGCATCGCCAGCCGCTTAGTCCCCTCATACGCGAGCCCTGAACCAGCCACCAGCATCATTGGCGCGGAGCTGGACTTTACCCTAACTCTAACTATAGGTGGTGCCTATACGGATGGTAACTGTAACGCCCAAGCCGGAGGCAATGTCAACATCCCGATCAGCGCTCCTAATGGTAATACCTACTTCTCCTGCCTTAACGCCTATGTGGATACTAACTCTGGCTTTGGCTATACGTTAGCTATCAATAGTAGCCAGGCTAGTATGACTGGCTCGGTTTCTGGTGTCCTTTCACCTACTACCGGTACAATCACGTCTCCTAGCCAGCTAGCTGCTAACTCCTGGGGCTTCTGTATACCAGGTAGTGCAATGACTGGTATTAACAATGGCTTTACTTCTGCCCTTACTACCGGCTGTAGTGGCACAGCTGTCTCGGATGGTAACACTACCGCTGTCCTTAACTACGCCCAAGTTCCTACTACTGCTACACCAATCCGGGTAGTCAGTAATGCACCTAGTAGTGCTGCTGATCGTAACACACCAATCCGCTTTGGGGTTAGACCAACTGCCACCCTAGCTGCTGGTACCTATACTACGAGCGTTACTATTACAGCCGCTATCAATGGCTTTGCTAATCGTTCTTCCATGCAGACCTTTACAGCCAGTGACTGTAATGCCCTATCTCCTGGTACAATCCTCTCACTAGTTGATGCGAGGGATAGTCAAATCTACCGCATCCGCAAAATGCCCGACAACAAGTGTTGGATGTATGACAACCTGGCCTATACTGGTGGAGGTGACAATACCTACAATGATGTGGTACCCACAGGTAACGGGACAGGCTTGCTACAAGAAGTGACGACAAGCGCATCCTGGGGTGGTACTGCTACTAGGCTTTGGGCTAATAACTCAAATGCAGGCCTAACCCTAGGTAGCGGTACAGCTTGTACGGCATCACCCACGGGTACTGGTGTAATGACTTCTGTATGTGGTGATCAAGTACTCTACAACTTCTGCGCCGCACTCGGTCTAGATACAGGTACTACCCCTACCTGTGCGGCAGTGAGCAATACTACTACAGGCCCAGGTATGTCTAGTACGGGTACAGTAGGTGCTACAGGCAGTGGTGTGGGTGGTGAGTCAAAAGGTAACACAGGTGCGGCCGCAGGATCTATCTGTCCAACCGGCTGGAGAATCCCCCGCGGAACAGACAACTCATCAGGTTCTGCTGTTAATACCAACAATGAATGGGCTATACTAAATGGCAGCTTCCTTAATAACACCCTATCCGCCGCAGACACCACTAGCACTGATGCTTCCCGAGCCCCTTGGCAGCCAGCTGGGACAGCTGCAACCTTCCCACAGTGGAATGGTGCTTTCGGTGCAGTGGCGGCCGGCTACGTCAGCGATACTACAGGCGTCCTCAACGACCAGTCCACGAACGCGAACTGGTGGACCTCCTCTCTCGCCTCTGCTACCAACGCATACAGGGTGGGCGTGAGTATCACGCTCGTCCTCCCCGGCGCGTACGGTAGTGGTAAGGCCCTCGGGTTTTCTGTCCGCTGTGTGTTCCCATAACGCCCCCACCCCCTACGGGTAGACACAGCGGAGGGAATAGCCATTAAGCTTGTTCCCGTTTGAGTCCGAGCCTGGCGTAATGCCGGCACTATATAGAAAAGTGTAGTTGGTACTGGTGATTGAAAAAAGAGCGGATGACCATTGATGCACATACACTGACTGCAGGGCAAAGCCATAGGTCGCCGTAAAACGACTCGATGTGACAGTGGCGAAGGAGGGTTCCATTCTAGGGCAGGGCGCATCGCTAGATGACAGCAACGCTAAAAAATGGTAGAATAAACCCATGGAAAACGGCCTCCTCCGCGCGCTCTCTCTCTCGATTCTCGGGTGGGTCGTCGCCACCTGCTTAACCCCCCTCTACACCCATTTCGCCTACAAATACAAATGGTGGAAAAAGCAACGCGAATCCTCTCTCGACGGCCAAAACACCCCCGTCTCCAACAAACTCCACGCCCACAAGTTCAAACGCCCCTTCCCGACCATGGCCGGCGTCATCGGCGTCGTCGCCGTCGTCGCCATCACCCTCACTCTCAACCTCTCCCGCTCCCAAACCTGGCTTCCGCTCGCCGCGCTCGTCTGTGGCGCCGGCGCTGGCCTCCTCGACGACCTCATCAACCTTTTCGGCGGGGGCAGGGGAACAGCAGGCCTGAAAGCCGGCCTCAAGTTCGCCATCATCCTCGCCATCGGCCTCACCCTCGGCTGGTTCTTCTACGACCGCCTCGGCTGGCACTTCGTCCACGTCCCATTCCTCGGCCAATTTGACATCGGCTGGCTCATCATCCCGCTCTTTGCCTTCGCCGTCCTCTCTGTCGGCAACGCCGTCAACATCACCGACGGCCTCGACGGCCTCGCCGGCGGTCTCCTCGTCTTCGCCTACGGCTTCGTCATGATCGTCGCCCTCCTCATGGGGCAGCACGGCATCGCCGCCTTCGCCGGCACCGTCATGGGCGTCCTCATTTCCTACCTCTGGTTCAACATCGCACCCGCCCGTTTCATGATGGGCGACGTCGGCAGCTTCGGCTTCGGCATCACCCTCGGCGTCCTCACCATGTTCACCAACACCTTCCTCCTCCTGCCCATTTTCGGCATCATCTTCGTCGTCGAAGTCGGCTCCAGCCTCCTCCAAATCCTCTCTAAAAAGTTCCGAAACGGCAAAAGAATCTTCATCGCCGCCCCCCTCCATCACCACCTCGAAGCCAAAGGCTGGCCCGAGCCCAAAATTGTCATGCGCTTCTGGGTTCTCGGCATCCTCGCCACCATCCTCGCCCTCGGCCTCGCCGTCTACGGCGGTGTCGTCTAGCTACCCCTCCTCCCCACCCCCTACGGGTAGACACAGCGGAGGGATCTACCAAAGAATCTGCTACCGCCGTCTGGAGTGCTGACATTATTGCTAGTTAGAAATGTTTGAGCAGAAGCCGTCGTCGAGGTTAGAGCTGATGACCACCACCTAGTATCGACAGATTGCGTATTTAAGCTGGTGCCGGGGCTGTAGATCGCTGCCGAGACAGTGGCGAAGGAACCGAAACTTTATAAACCTTCTCTTCGCCACTGTCGCCGCGGATCATTTGACTCCCTCGGAGGGTTTGTTCGGCCGTTCCACGTTTGCGTATTGGCAAACCTCCAGTCTGCTGGACGAAATTCGCGGCGCCACTGCGGTACTGAGGATACTAGCCATGGGGCCTGGTATAGACAGCAACCCTCCAGAAAAGTATAAAGGCTTTACCCTCCGCTGTGTCTACCCGTAGGGGGTGGGGAGGAGATTACGCAATTCAATTTATGAGCAACGTCCCGGAAGGCGGCAGCCTGAGGGGGAAGAAGGTTTTAGTCCGTGGCGACGGATTAAAACCATTCTGTTTGCGAATGAATTCGAATTGGGGAAGCCCCTCTCAGCCCGTAAGGACAAAACAGGGGAGGGCGTTATGCGATTGTAGTATAATATGCTTATGCGTATCAGAAGTACCCAGCCCGACGTCCGGCGTCATCGCCCCGACTACCAACTCATCGCCGCCATCGCCGCTCTCCTCATCGTCGGCCTCGTCACACTCTTCGCCATCGGCCCCCGCCAAGTCCAATTCATGAACGGCCTCGGCCACGACCTCGCCACCCAACACTTCTTCTGGCGCCAATTCCGCGCCGTCATCCTCGGCGTCGCCGCCTTCCTCTTCATGAGCAAATTCCCCTACAAATGGCTCATCCGCCTCGCCACCGCCATCTTCATCGGTGCCATCCTCGCCAATCTCGTCCTCTGGGTCGCCAGCACCCAAGGCTGGAGCATCGCCCCCCAAATCGGCGGCGCCTACCGCTGGCTCCGCTTCGGCCCCCTCTCCATCCAACCCTCCGAACTCCTCAAAGTCTCCCTCGCCATCTGGCTCCCCACCTTCCTCGCCCGCCAGCGCCAGCTCGGCCATATCAACGACTGGTTCACTTTCGGTATTGCCACCGCCGCCGTCGGCGTGGCCGCTTTCTTCACCGCCATCACCCAAAGCGACCTCGGCACCACCATTGTCGTCGCCGCCATCGGCTTCGCCATCATGTTTTTCTCCGGCATCTCCTACAAAAAACTCTTCGGCCTCATCGCCGTCGCCCTCCTCGCCGGCGGACTCTTTATGATTAGCAGCCCCTTCCGCCGCGCCCGCATCGAAACCTTCCTCCAAGGCGAAGCCATCGTCTACGAAGTCACCGCCGAAAACTTCCACGCCCGCCAAGCCCTCCTCGCCGTCAGCCAAGGCGGCCTCACCGGCGTCGGCATCGGCGATTCCGTCTTCGCCTCCGGCTACCTCCCCGAATCCTTAAACGACTCCATCTTCGCCATCCTCGGCGAAATCTTCGGCTTCGTCGGCCTCATGGGCATCCTCGGCCTTTACGGCTGGCTCTTCATGCGCATGCTCCGCACCGTCGCGCTCCTCCACGATTACACCGCCCGCCTCATCGCCGCTGGCATCTTCGCCTGGATCGCCGTCCAAGTTCTCATCAACATCTTCGCCATGACCAGCCTCATCCCCATCACCGGCATCGTCCTTCCGCTCCTCAGTTACGGCGGCACTAGCATGCTTATCATCCTCGCCGTTCTTGGTCTGATTTTCCAGCTCTCCCGTTATACCGGCTGCGAAGTCATCAAGCCCGAACAAGAAGAAGTCACCGATACATCTCCTCCCCGCCCCCCTAAATCTCCTCGTTCCCCCCTCCCACCAAAACCCAAACCTCCAAAGCCATCCACCCCCACACCTCCCCGCCGCCGCCGCACTTTCTAGCCGACAACCTCCTCCCCACTCCCTACGGGTAGGCACAGCGGAGGGATGAGCCTCCTGGCTTGCTGTTACTATGAACACCTGTACCAGAAGCTGCATTACTAATGCCTGTACTTTGTGAGTTTGATGTATTAACGAGCG
>WRMD01000016.1 GCA_009777315.1 Candidatus Saccharimonadota bacterium | reverse complement strand
TAGGGGGGGGGAGGTGGGGGGGACGCGGGGGGGGGAGGGGGGTTTGAATGAGGGGTGGCGGGGGCGGTTTAGAGTGGACTGTGAGACCGGATGGAAGGAGTGGAAGAAGAAGGTGGAGAACGCGAAAAGGGTGCTGCCGGAGGATGTCTTAGCGACGATAACGGGGGCGGGGTATTTGGCGGCGAGCATGCGGGGGTATGAGGCGGAAGAGGCGCTGGATCTAGGGATTTTGGCAGCGTCGAAGGCGAGATTGGATGCGGTGCCGAGCTTGGAGGAGTTGACTGGTGGTGAGTTGAAGAGTATTGAAGAGACGGTGGCAGTGCCCACCAGAAAGGTGAACGTGAATAAGAGAATTGATCATGAGAGGTCGGATATTCGAGAGGTTGCGGAGTATTTGATGACAGAGGGGCATGGGATTTTGGCGGCGGACGAGAGCGGGGGGAGCATCAAGAAGAAGTTTGATGCGGCTGGGATAGTGGATGATTTTCAGAATAGGCATGATTATCGGCGGGTGTTTTTGGAGGCGGCTGGGACGGAAGAGTATCTGACGGGGGTGATTTTGTTTGATGAGACGGCGCGGGACGTGGCGGATGATGGGACGCCGTATCCGGAGTATTTGGCGAAAAAGGGGATTATACCAGGGGTGAAGGTGGATCAGGGGCTGGTGGATTTTGGTGAGGAGAAGGTGACGAAGGGCTTGGACGGGCTGGATGAGCGGCTGGCGGAATATCGGGGGATGGGGTGTCGGTTCGCGAAGTGGCGGGCGGCGTTTGAGATCACGAAAGAGACGCCGACTCCAGCGGCGATTAGTGCGAACGCGAAGATTCTGGCGGAATATGCTGCTTCGTGTCAGAAGAATGATATTGTGCCGATAGTGGAGCCGGAGGTAGTATATGATGGGGAGTATACTTTGGAGGATTCGGCGCGGGCGACAGTGAAGATTTTGCGTGAGTTATTTAAGGAATTGGCGGCGGCTGGGGTGGATTTAAGGGCGGCGATTTTGAAGACGAATATGGTGCTGGCCGGGAAGAAAATGAAAGTGCAGACACCGGCGGAGATGGTCGGGAAGGCGACGGCGTTGGCGCTCAGAGCGGCGGTGCCGGATGAGTTGGCTGGGGTGGTGTTTTTGAGTGGTGGGCAGACGCCGGCGCAGGCGACGGAAAACTTGCATGCGATAGTGGAGAATGGGCCGTATAATTGGGGGTTGACGTTTAGTTTTGCGAGGGCGCTTCAGGACCCGGCGCTGGATGCGTGGCAGGGGGATAATGCTCGGGTGGAAGAGGCAAGGGAGGCGTTTATGGCGCGGCTAGCGATGGTGGCGGGGGCTTTACGGAAATAAGTTGACTTTTGATGCCGCTTGTGCTATACTGTACAATACGGGGTGTTATGCCCAGAAAAAGAAGAGAATGAGGCAGAGGGTGGCGAGACCGAGGCGGTAGATGCCGAAGATTCGGAGGCTGTTAGGGTGTTTGAGGCGACGGAGGAGGTATTTGATGACGATGAGGCCGATAGTGAAGGCGACGAGATTGCCGACGAGGACTGGGAGGCGGTTGTCGGCGATGTAGTGTCGGGTGTCGGCGTGGGTGAGGGTGTAAGCGCAGACGCCGAGCATGATGGGGATGGAGGCGAGGAAGCTGTATTGGGCGGATTTTTCGTTGTCTAATCCGAGAAATCGGCCAGTAAGGATGGTGGCGCCGGAGCGGGAAACGCCGGGTTGGAGGGCGAAGCATTGAGCGAGGCCGATGATGAGGGCTTGCCAGGGCTTGATGTTGTTGATTTTGAGGCTGGGCTTAGGGGCGAGCGCTTCGATGAAGATCATGATGAGGCCGATAAGGGCGAGGGCAATGGCGACGGTGATGAGGTTGTTCATGATGGTGCTGCTGGCGACGAAATGGGCGGAGAAGAAGCCGATAAGGCCGGCGGGGATGGCGGTGATGAGGAGGTTTAGAGCCAGCAGGCGATCCTCTCGACTGTTACCTAAGACTCCCTTAAGCAGAGATATTAAGTTGCTGTGGAAGTAGACGAGGAGGGCGGCGAGGGTGCCGAAGTTGATGACTTGGATGAAGAGGTGGTCGGTGGAGCCATTGAGGAAGATTTGGAGGATGGCGAGGTGGCCGGAGGAGCTGACCGGGATGAATTCGGTGAGTCCTTGGACGGCACCGAGGAGGATGGCGATGAGGAGGGCCATTTAGCGGAAAAGACCAATATGCTTGCGGTTGTTGTAGATGGTGATGGGGACGACGCCGCGGCCGTTTAGTTGTTGGTCGACGAAGGCCTTGCGCTGGTCGACGCGGCGATCCATGTCGCTACTGTTGGCGCGTTCGCGGAGGTGGATGATGTCGTTTTCGCTGAGGCCGAAGTCGCGGAGCCAGTCTTCGAGTAGGGCGGCGGCGTCGGTTTCGTCGAGGGTGATATTAAAGACGGATTGGTAGTTGAAGCCTTGGTCGTTGTAGCCGGTGAAGAGGCGTTCGAGGAGGCGGAAGCTGAGGGCGGGGTGCTCGCTGTAGGCGAGAGAGCGCTCTTCGGCGGCGAGGAAATAGCGGCTGATGACGCCGGAGTTTCTGAAGGTGTACTGGTCATTAGAGAACATGGGGTAGGGAATGATGGCGACGGAGTTTTGGCTAAAGAAATCTTGGGAGATTTTGTTGCGGAAGGAGATGAGGCACATGTCGCAGCCGGGGTCGAAGACATAGATGGCGTAGCTGGGGGTTTCGTGCCAGCTGGTGAGGAGCATGTCGTCCTCGATGAGCTGCTCGGCGTCGTAGGTGCGGAAACGGTCGGGGATGGCGACGAAGATGTCGCCCCAGCCGGTGAACCAGCGGCCGACGCGGCGGAGGAAGGTGGCGTCTTCGGGGGCGGCGGTGCAGACGCGGGCTTGGGAGCAGGATTCGGCGTCGTTGATGTCGCAGGTGCCGAAGGCGATGAGGGAGAGGCCGCCGCGAAGAGCGACGACGAGGCTCCAGATGGTGATGAAGACGATGGCGACGGCGGCGATTTCGATGAGGGCGGAGAGGGGCTTGACGGCTTTTGGGTGTTTGATGACGACTTTAGAGAGCATGGAGTTTTTGATGTCGTCTTTGAAGTTGGTTTCGCATTTTTGGAGCTTGAGCTTGGTGAAGACGCAGCCCCAGGCTTTTTTGAAGGTTTTCCAGTAGCGGCTACCGATGTCGGGGCGGAAAAGGGAGAGGGCGCCGAAGAAAACAGAGAGAATACAGAGAATAATAAATGCTGCTATGCAGACCATGCGATACCTCGATACATATAGTTATTATATCACTTTTTGCATGGTGGTTACGAATTTTTCGATGTCGGAGGGGCGGGTGTGGTAGCCGAGGGAGAGGCGGACGAGAGGGGGGAGGTGCATTTTGTGGTCGAGGTAGTAGTGGCAGCAGAAGTAGCCGGTGCGGGTCATGATGCCTTCGGCGGCGAGGGCGGTGCCGAGGAGGTGGGAGTCGAGGCCGTCGACGTAGAAGCTGATGACTGGGGTGGGTTTTTGGTTTACGAGGTGGACTTTGGGGGAGGATTTGAGGAAGTCATACAATGTATGACAATGTATGACAAGAGACTCTTTGTCTTGTTTGGCGATCCAGTCGAGGGCGGTGCCGAGGGCGATGATTTCGCCGTAGGATTGGAGGCCGGGCTCGAAGATGGTGTGGGTGTGGTCGGGGTTATTGCTGGAGAGTTGGTAGTCTTCGAGCTGGACGTCGTCGACCATGCCGCCGCCGATGAAGGCGGGTTTGAGATGTGGGATGAGGGTGCGTTTGACGATCATGCCGCCGAGGCTGGGGGCGTACATTTTGTGGGCGGAGAAGCAGATGGCGTCGGCTTCGGTTTTGTGGAGGAGGTCGGATTCGTGGGCCATGGCTTGGGCGGCGTCGACGATGATTACCCCGCCTTGTTTTTGGACTTTTTTGATGATTTGGGTGAGGTTTTCGAGGCGGCGGCTGTCGATGTTACTGACGGCGTTGACGACGACGAGGGCGTTAGAAAAGTCGGCGTCTTCGGGGATGGAGCCGTCGGGATGGCGGTCGATGACGTGGCGGGGGATGTTGTGCTTGCGGGCGAATTCCATGGTGGCGAGGAAGGGAGAGTTGTGCTCGATGTCGGTGGTGATGATTTGGTCGAAGCTGCGGGTGAGGGAGTTAAGGAGCAGGTTGATGCCGTAGGTGGTGTTCTGGGTGAAGGAGACGAAGTAGTGGCGGGGTTTGAGGCGGAGGTAATCGAGGACTTTTTGGCGGGTTTGATCAACTAGGTGGTCGGTTTCGTGGCCCCAGGGATATTTGGCGCGCTCGCCGCAGGAATTGTGGCGTTGATAGTAGTTAGTGAGGGCGTCTTGGACAGGTTGGGGGCGGAGGCTTTGGCAGGCGGAGTCAAAATATACCGCTTCGATCGGTAGGAAATTGAAATCGTTGTTTGTCTGCTTCATAGACCTCCTTTGTTTCAAGGATATTTTAGCATGAATTGTGGAAAAGAGGGGGTTTTCCACATGTGCTGTTCGGTTTTTATATCATTTGTGGTGTGGGTGTCAAGTTGACGATAATGACAGAGGTGGGAGAGGTTATGCTTGCTAAACAGGGAAACAGTTGTTTAATATTCTTTTTTCACTTTTTCTGATCTGGGCGCTCAGAGGTGGAAATCCAAAACGCTTGCTATTGCAAAGCTTGACTAGGTGGTTTAGGCTCTAAAGCATGAAAAATTTATTACAACACAGGCCGGTAAAATGGCTGCTCGGTGCGGTGCTTATGGCGCTCGGGTCTTTGATTATCAACAGCGGGCCGGTGGCGGCGCAAGCGGCGCTCGATCCGACTTGTTATGACATTGAGTTTATCTGGGTGCGGGAGTCGGGGGCACCGCTTCGAGCGACGCATTACTGGGAGTATCGGGTGAGGATTACGGAGCAGCTGGCCGGGAGTAGCTTGAGTTACAGATTTTACGAAGTAGGCGAAGAGATGGTGGGTGGGTTCAGATACCCTGCTGTAACGATTGGGCATCCGACGACGCTTTTGGGAGCTTTCACCGGATCGGGGGAGATGTTTGCGTACGGGCAGAGTGTGGCACAAGGGGTGGGGGAGCTGAATCGGTTTATTCGGGAGCGGGCGCACCTATGTCCGGGAACGGGATTTGTGCTGGGTGGGTTTTCGCAAGGAGCGCAAGTGGCGGGCGAGGTTATGAGCACGATGCCGGATTGGTTAGATGAGAGGTTGGTGTTCGCTATGTTGTTTGGTGATCCGAAGCTGAACTTGCCGGAGGGACGAGGAGTGCTTCCGCTGGCTTGCCGAGGGGAAGGGTTGGCGAGTTTCAGGGCGCATGTGCCGGTATGCCGAACTAGTGAGGGGATCTTAGGCGGGCGCAATCCGTACCTGCAACCTTCGCAGTACAGTCGGACAGCGGTGTATTGTGAGCGTGAAGATATGATCTGCGGATCGACGAAGAACGTGACGTCATTTGACGGGCATCGACGATACGTGGAACATGGACATGTGCGGGATGGAGCGGTGCGAGCGGTGGAGAGAGTGACGCGGAGGTATCCGGCGGCGTTTTCGGGGCTGGCGATCGCGAACAGGAATGAGCTGTTGGAGCGAGAGGATTTAGCGAGCCAGGACGTAGTGGTGTTGATTGACACGACTGGGTCGATGGAGGATGAGCTTTATCCGGCGGTGCTGGAAGCAAGCTGGGTAGCGCAACAGATTTTGCAGGCCGGAGGTCGGGTGGCGCTGGTGGAATATCGAGACGCGGATGATGAGTGGGACGATGGGAGAAGGGCAGCGCGACTACTTTGTGATTTTAGTTGTTCGATCGAGGAGTTTATGATGTTGGCTCAGGGCTTGGAAGCTCCGCTGGCGGCAGGCGGTGATGAGCCGGAGGGGTTGCTCTATGCGTTGAAGATAGCCTATGATGATTTGACATGGCGACCATTTGCTCAGAAGTCGGTGATCGTGTTTACGGATGCGAGCTTTCATAGCCCGGACAGGAGGGATTGGAACCTGGACTTGGATTGGGCTGTGCAGCGATCGCGAGAGTTGAATCCGGTGCAGGTGTATGTGACGCGAACGCGGGAACTGCAGCCGGGAGAGGTGATCCTAGATGAGTGGATGCTGCAGCATTTAACACGGATGACAGGGGGATCATATGAGGCGTGTTATGAGCTCTGCCGGTCTTTCATGGATAATGTTATGTTGCGACCGGTGGCGAAATTGAAGCTAGTTGAGCAGAGTGGGGTGATAGGGGAGGAGTTTTGGTTTGACGCGAGCTTGTCGTACGGTTTAGGTGGCCGAACGATCACGCGAGTGGATTGGGATTTTCAGGGCGCCGGTATGTACACGAGGTCGGGCGAAGAGCTAATGGTTGGCCATGTGTTTAAACATGAGTTTAAAGGCTGGGTAATCGCGCGAGTATGGGATGATATGGGACAGTCGAATATCGCGGCGGTGCGGGTGGAAGTGCTACAGGGCGTTCCAGCTGAGGAGATTGATATATTGCCGAATTGGCGGACGGGGATTCGGCGGGATATATTTGGTGAGCGATTGATAGTAGCTCTAGACCAGCAAGTGCCGTTTTCTCCACCAGGTGCTGAAGGCACGGGGCCAGTGTTGTTGCAAGTGTGGGTCAATGGGGAGTGGGTGTTGCAAGAGGAGTTCTGGGAGTTCTGGGGGACACAGTATTGGGGAGAGATGCCGTGTGGCCCAACGGTAGTGGAGCTTAGGGTTGTTTATGCGAATGGCTGGGTGGAGAGCGCGGGGACGCGAGACACGGAAGCGCTGATGGAGTGTGTGGTAGGTGATGATGACGGCGACGATAGTGATGGTGATGATGAGGGGGACGGCGATGAGGGCGATGGAGGCTCGGACGATGGCGATGATGGCGGAGGGGACGACGAGGTAGGGTATGGTGATGATGAGAATGGTGGGAGTGGAGACGGTGAGGATGAGAGCAGTGAAGAGCTCTATTATGACGGGGCAGAGCGGAACGATTATCATCCCCAAGAAGATGCGGGCGAGGTAGAAAATGCGACTGGTCTTGTATCGAGAGGGGGTCGTGAAGAGGCGCCGCAGGATGCTCTAGATGGCTTGGCACTATCCGAACATGACGAGCCTGAATCTGGTCGAAGTCCAGAGTCTGGTTATGAGTTGCCGGCGACGGGGAGGCCGATGGATGAAGAAGTATCTAGGAGAGGTTGGCGCGGGCTATGGTGGATTATGCTGTTGCCGCTAATCTTGGCGTTGATCGCTCGACATGTTATACTGAGGGATAAGGATAAGAGGTAGGAGCAGTATGGTGTAGTTCGAGCTTTCGGGGTGGAAAACTTAAAAGAAAGGACTATATTATATGAGCGAAGTACAAGACTTAATCAAACAGGAAGAGCAGCGGCAGCGGGAAGGGATGGAGTTGATCCCTAGTGAGAACTATGTGTCGAAAGGGGTATTGGAGGCGAGCGGGTCGGTGTTTACGGATAAGTATTCAGAAGGGTACCCGTCGTTTAAGGGGTTGACGAAGTGGGATGATAAGCGGATCGCGGAAGAGGTATTGCCAAGCAAGAGGTATTACGGCGGGCAGGAGAATACGGATCGGGTTGAGAGGCTAGCGATCGCAAGGGCGTGTAGGTTGTTTGGCGCGGATCACGCGAATGTGCAACCGCATTCGGGGGCGCAGGCGAATATGGCAGTTTATTACGCATGGATGGAGCCGGGTGATACGATACTAGGAATGGATCTTGGGCATGGCGGGCATTTGACACATGGCGCGCCGGTGACGCAAGCGGCAAACGTGTATAATTTTGTGCGGTATGGGCAGAAAGATATTACGACGGGCGAAATTGATTATGAGGAGATGGAGCGGGTGGCGCTGAAGGAGAAGCCGAAGATTATTCTAGCCGGACATTCGGCTTATTCGCGGATTTTGGATTATGAGAAGATTGCGGCGATTGGGAGAAAAGTCGGAGCGCTTCTCATGGCAGATATGGCGCACGTCGCTGGCTTGATTGTAGGCGGTGAGCATCCGAATCCGTTTGATTATGGGTTTCATGTGATTACTACGACGACACACAAGACTTTGCGCGGGCCGCGAGGTGGGTTGATTTTGACGAAGGGAATTGTGAGTAATCCATTGAAGGCGCCGGAAAAGACTCTGGAGAATATCCCGACGCTGATTGATAGAGCGACGTTCCCGGGGACGCAAGGTGGGCCATTGATGCAGACGATTGCGGCTAAGGCGGTGGCATTTGAAGAAGCGCTTAGGCCGGAGTTTAAGGACTACGCGAAGCAGGTGGTGAAGAATGCAAGGCGGCTAGCGGATGAGATGCAGAAATTAGGGTTTGTGCTGATTTCGGGGGGGACGGATAACCATTTGATTTTGGCGGATGTGATGAAGAGCTTTGGTGTGGGCGGTCGAGAAGCGGAAATTGCGATTGACGAGATTGGCTTGTCGCTGAATAAGAATGCGATTCCGGATGATCCGTTGCCACCGTTTAAGCCTTCGGGGATTCGGCTGGGGACGCCAGCGATGACGACGCGTGGCCTGAAAGAAGATGACATGGAGAAAATCGCGAAATGGATGAAGGCGGCGATTGATGCGCGAGAAGATGAGAAGGAGTTGGCGAAACTGCGTGAGGAAGTGAAGGAATTCTCGTTGGAGTTTCCGCTGCCAAGCGATAGATAATAAATAACTCATGGTAAAATAAGGATATGGCAAATATGACACTAACAAAAGAAGACTTGCAGGCTATCGGGGATTTGATAGATGTAAAGATGGACGAAAAGTTTGAGATAAACAATGCCGGGCTGGAGGCTAGGCTAGAAGCTAAGCTTGGCGAAAAGCTGAACAAGAGGTTTGACGAATTGGATGTTACGCTGGCTGAGTGTTTTAGGGATATTCAGAAGCAGTTTGATGGGGTGAATGAGAGGTTTGCGATCATTGAAGACAGGTTTGATGCGGTTGATGCTAGGTTCGATAGGTTGGAAGAACGAGTTGATGGCATATCTTATGGGTTGCGTGAGGTGAAAGACTTAACAGCCAAGACTTTCAATAAAACTGTAGCGATAGAGAATGATTTGAGTGACATATATGATACTCAAAAAGATCACGAAAATAGGATCGTTCGTTTAGAAAAACTACCTGTCTAGTGTCTACAGATACCTCTCCTACTTGCCTTGCAGGTTTGGGCAGGACGCCCGAGATAGGCAGAGCCTGACCTCGGGCTAGGGGATGGGGAAGGGCGGTTTAACGTTCGCGAGCTAGGGCTAGAGCGAAGGAGCAAACCGCGATAAGGCTGAAACCGGCGATGAACAAGACCGACCACCAGAGGGCATTGAGTGTGAGAGGGAAAGCACGGCGGTCGAAAGTTTCTAGGTCGTAGGAGGCGGTGATTATAAAGTCGAAATCGTTAGGCATGGTGTAGCCAAGATAGTGACGGGGGCTGTCGCCGTTGAAGAAAAAGTTTACGTAGCCGCCGCCTGTTTGGTCAGCTTCGTCGATGAAGGCGCGCCAGAAGGCGAGGCCGTTGCCGTCTACTTCGTCTATGACATTGTCGCCGATGTTGTAGGAGATATTAGGGTCACCCTCAACTGCCGCAAGCAAAGTGCCTGAACGATCGATTGCCCAAAAGCCGCGTTGGCCGTCATTCCAGCTGGATTCGCGGACTATAGTGAGGCTGAGATCGAAGGCGTCAGAGCGAGAGAGCTCGCCGGCTGAGTAGCGGTCATAAATGGTGTTGACGTTGCTGGTCACGATCTCGACGGCAGTGCGGAGCTCGTGGTTGAATGCACCGCGGAGGTCGTCATTAGCTGAGCGGAGGACAAAAGTGTTGCCGATGATACCGATAACACCGATGGTAAGAATGGCGAAAATTGCGCAAAACTGCGAAGTGCGGCATCGGGAGCAGTCATCAGACTTCTTGGTCGCCCTGCTCTTGTTAGTAATTTTAGCTTTCTTAGCCATTGTCATCCCTCCATAGAAATATATATGGATAGTTTAACACGAGCGGGATGAGAGAGTCAATAGAGTATTTGGTGCTTTCGGAGTGTTAGCAGTCTTGACCGCCGAGTGCTAAGTATGGTAAACTTAAAGAAGAATGAGACGCGATTATTATGAAGTGCTGGGCGTGGGCAAAACGGCGAGTGATGATGAGATCAAGAAGGCTTTCCGAAAGTTGGCGGTGAAGTATCACCCGGACAAAGAAGGTGGCGATGAGAAGAAGTTTAAAGAGGCGAACGAGGCCTATGAGGTGCTGAAAGACAAGCAGAAGCGGGCACGATATGATCAGTTTGGGCATGCTGGGGTGGGGGGCGCGGCTGGGGATCCGTATGGTGGGCAGGCAGGTGGGTTTAACTTTAATGGGCAGAGCTTCAATTTTGATTTTGGTGGCGGGATGATGGAAGATATATTGGGTGCGATGTTTGGGTTCCAGCAGCGAGGGCCAAGACGAGGGCCGGACTATCAGACGAGTGTGACAATTGACTTTACCGAGGCGATATTTGGCGCGGAGAAAAAGGTAGGTGTGGCGACTGGGGATAATGTGAAGATTAAGATACCAGCGGGTATTGATGACGGGATGAGTATTCGATTGGCAGGCAAGGGAGGTGAGAGTCCGAACGGTGGACCGCGGGGAGATCTATATGTAAGGGTGCAGGTGAAGCCGAACAAGAAGTGGATGCGCGAGGGGAGTATTATTGTAAGCGAAGAAACGATTTCGATGGTGGACGCGGCGTTGGGAACAGAGATTGACGTGGAGACGGTGGATGGCGAGATGACGATGAGGGTGCCGGCAGGAACACAGAGTGGGACTAACTTTAAGCTGAGCGGGCATGGGGCGCCGGATCCGAGGACGGGGAATCGAGGGCCGCATATTGTGACAGTGGTGGTGAAGACGCCGACGGGGTTAAGCCGTAAGCAAAAAGAGTTGCTACAGGAGTTCGATGGGGCTAAGAAACGCAAGCTCTTTAGCTGAAGGCTCTTTCCTGCTTGTATCGATGGGCTGGTAACGGTTAAAGAGACGGCTTCTGGCTGTGGAAAGCCAGTCGGATTTTGTCATCTGTAATCATTTTTAGACTAGAGCTTGTGGAGAACTCGGCGGTTTATTACTTACTGTCACATCTGTAAATAGAGGAGCAGATTACAGGTTGTGGATAGTCCCTCACATTTTGTCATCTAGAAAGATTTTTTGTTAAAAAATGCGGTATTGGTAGAAAAATGATCGAGCCTTCGTATCTATTAAAGTTTTGGGCCTATCTGAGGGTGGAGCCTGTGGATAGCCCCTCGTTTTTGCCGATCTGGGGGGTTGCAATTTAAAGCGGAAGCATGATAAACTGAAGGAAATGTTATCGCACAATTTAGGAGGAGCAGCGCTATGAGTAACGCCCAAAATAAACTAACCACGGGGTGGCGGGTATGGCTGCGCAAAGTTTTGCCTATATTAGTGTTATCTCCGTTCGTGGTGCTTGCGGCATTTTTCGCTTTAAACCCAGCTAGTGCTCAGGTGGTGGAGAGTGGGACGGACAACCCTGGGCACCCGAACGAGAGTTTTTCGTTAACTCTGACGATTGGGGGTGCCCTTGGTGCGTGTCCGTCGGGTGGGTCTCTAGGTGGCAGCAATACAATAGAGATGGATTTCGGTAGTACGGCGGTAGGCGACCGGCTGACAGGGACGACCTCATCGTGTCTGAATATAAACGTGCGGACTAATGACCCGTGGGGATATTCTTTGTCGGTAATGACGGCCAGCACCTCTGGTTTGGTGGGGGTGAACAATCCCGCGAATATTGTCCCCATCGCATCGGGGACGGTAGCGGTTCCAGGAGAAATACCTACTACAGGAGGTTGGGGGTTCGCGGTTCCGGGTGCTAACAGGGGCGGCGCGACGACTGGTTTTGCGAACAGCTACACGGTTGACAGTAACAACAGCGGCGCTCAGCAGACTTATGCCGGCTTCCCAGTTGCTTTCACAGAGGTAGCGCGGACGACTACACAGAATAATGTTGCTGGCGTAGATACGCCGATATTTGTAGCAGTGCGGATGTCAGCTACCCAGGCGCCAGACGTATACACCGGGTCGATGAGTTTTGGTATTTCGGCTAACGCGAATCCGATTCCGGCACCGACCATTACTAGCGTGGTGTCAGCGCCGACCGGGACTTCGACGCAGAATACTTTCGTGCCAGCGAACTTGCCGTCTGCACCAACTGCTGTGGCTTATTCCGGCGATGTGATTACTGTCACCGGAACAAATTTCATGCATAATGGCAACCCGACGATTGTGGCGGGTAACACGGTGGATGGTATCGCAGGTACACAAGGCGTAACGGTTGGAACGCATACTTGTGCCTCGATCAACGTAGTGAGCGCGACGCAGTTGACTTGCGTGTTGGCTCCTGGGACTTATAACTCGGGTGCTGCTGGTGGCGTGACCGTGACACTAATATCTTCCGGCGGGACAGCAACGTTAGCTAATGGTATTAACTTCGTGACTGCTCCTCGACCGACCGGTGTAATAATAGACATGGCTGGGACAACTCCGGTGATGACAGCTACGGTTCAGGGAGGTAACTTTACCGGGTTGACAGTGGCGAGCGCCGTGCAGATTGGTGGGCGACCACAATCTGGTGCGAACAGTGTGTTGGCTCTGACATGTAACCAACTATCGGCTATTACGGCAAGCAGTTTCAATTGTAGGATTGCGCCTGATGGGGTGCTGAGTCCGACACCGAGTATTTCGGTAACACACCCAACTAACGGGACTGGTGTTTTGCCGGGCACGGCTGCTGTGGCGACTACCACTCAAAATGCCGGTGCGACAGCAGGGCAGGTAGCCGGTCGAGCGGACTTTGGTACGCAGATTGCGTCCGTATCAAACATGCAGACTTTTAATGTGTATCGCTGTGTGACAATGCCTATCGGGCGAGTTCCGGGTACAACGAACGCGCCAGTTGCCGGTTCGACCGCGGCGACAACCTCATTAGTGACGACACGAGATGTGTCGACGACTGATGCGCGAAACGCTCAGGCGATTACAGTGCGACGGATGATGGACGGCAAGTGTTGGATGATGACTAATTTACGATATGGCGGTGGTGGGACCGCGACCTATAATGACGCGATCCCAGGACGGAACTCAACCAATAATGCCGCTAACCAAGCGCCAACCGGACAGCTGAATCAGCTGATGAGTGGTGCTGGTGCTTCAACGACGGTCGACAATGCTCCGTGTCCGGACATCTGGGACCAAGGTCGTTGTGCTCGATGGTTTGTCGAGAATTCTAATCCGAACATTACGCTCTTTTCCGGTACTCGTTGTTCGACAACTGAGTCAACCGGGACTCCACCGATGGATTCGGTTTGTGGCGGAGTTTATCTTTATAACTGGTGTGCGGCGATGGGCTTGGACAGCAACACCACCCCAACATGCGCAGCTGTGTCTGACACTACAACAGGTACGGGCATGACTCAAGCGGGTATTGTTGGAATTGCTTCGACGCACGGTGGCGTTGGTGGTGAATCTTTGGGAACTTATCGGCTTCCTTCGGGTGAGCGAGTGGGTCCCGGTCAGCCCAACACATCAACAGCAGGTGCAATTCGTGGGTCTTCTCTCTGCCCGGCAGGTTGGCGTATTCCGGTTGGTCGAGTTGGCGCATCCAACAACACCGCCAATGAATGGGCAATTTTAAACGGATCGATGGCTCGTAACGCTTTTTATGCAACCCCGGATGTTGGTACCGGCCAAGATTACTTCCCGAACTGGCAACCTAATGCGCTGGCCTGTGCGGCAGGTGACTCGAACTGTATCGTCGGAGCTAACACTCGTGCTAGACTTTTGAACTCTGATGGTACACCCACCGTCACAGCCAACACCTTCTGGCGCTCCTCCTTCGCCACTGTCACGACGGGACATCTTGATCCTCGTTCACCAGGCCTAACCGGTCAATCAACCGGACACGCAAACTGGTGGGCTACATCATTACTCTCCGGTGAAGGCGGGATTAGCGTGTATCTGACTAGTACAGATATTGGTCCGGGCACAGCACCTGTATGGGTCAAGTTCCGTGGACATTCCCTCCGCTGTGTCTACCCGTAGGGGGTGGGGAGAAGTGATATAATTGATTCATGAGCCAAATTGTTGTGACTTCGGGCAGTAAGTTTCTTGATATTGATGGTTATGCTGCTATTATCGCTTATCGGCATTTGCTCGCTCACCAGGGTGAAGACGTCATTGGCGTATCTAGCGCGCCGCTTAACGAAAGCGTAGCGCCGATTATCAGAGAGATCCCGCTTAGGCTAGACAACTTTGAGGACGAGCCAGACCAACAGTTCGTCGTTTTGGACGTCTCTAATCCGAGCTTATTTGATCGAGTGGTAGCGGATGATCGGATTATAGAGGTTGTCGATCATCATACAGGTTACGAAAAGTACTGGCACGGGCGTCGGCACAAGACGAAGGTGCAAATTGAGTTCATTGGATCGGTTTGTACGATGATTTTTGATCGCTACCAGGAGTGCGACAAGACCGAGTGGCTGACTGCCGACGTCTGCAAGCTGTTGATTGCTGGCATCCTGGATAATACGCTTAATCTCAAGGCAGGCATCACTACCGACAGGGATCGAGATGCGTACGCGCGATTGTTGCAAATTGGAGGCTTGGATGAGTCTTGGGGTGATGATTATTTCGAATCGTGCCAAAAGGTGATTGAAGGTGATTTGAGCTCGGCAATAGATAATGACGTGAAGATTGAATATGTTAGCGAGTTTTTGCCGGAGGTTTTTGGCCAGTTGCTAGTGCTGGACGCAGGGCCGATACTAGCGCGCAAAGATGAGATAGCGAAAGTCATGGATGGGTACGGAAGCGAGTGGGTGCTTAACTTGACGTGCCTCGAGGACGGTAGAGGCTACGTGATTTGCAGCGGTGAGGATAGCAAGAGGCGTGTAGAGGGGTTGTTTGGTGTCAAGTTTGAGGGTGACACGATGATTCTTGATCAGTTTATGCTTAGAAAAGAAATTATAAAGAAGGCTCGGGCGAACTAAGGCAACTGGGGCGGGATAAACATTAGCACTAAAGGTGTGGGAGTGCTAAGAAGATTACAGCTTGAAGAGAGCCATGGACTTGTCGGCGTAGGCGCCGGCGCCCTCGACGCAACCTTCGTTGATGGTTTCGATGGCGTCTTTGAGTGAAAATGGCGCGACTTCGAGGTTGAGAGGTCGCCAAGCGCCGAGGACGATGTCGCGATTGGTGGGGTGCTTGGGGAAAGTGGTGGTGAGGAGGTATTTGGCGCCGGATTTTTGGATGTTATCAAGAGCGAGGTGGATGAGGTCGTAAGGGAAATGGACGAGGCAGTCGCGGACGATGACAAGGTCGGCTGCGGGGAGCGGGTCGTGGACGAGGTCGAGAACGCGGAAATCGCGGTCGGGGTGGTTCTTCTGGTTTTGCTTGATGAGTGAATCGACGACGTCGGCGCCGATGTATTTGGCATCGCCGAGATTGACGGCTTGCATCCAGTTGAAGTCGCCGCAGGGAAGGTCGAGGACGCTTTTGATATCGTAATCTCGGATGACGCGCTCGATGTCGCGGGAGATTTTATGGGTGGCTGTCCGGGTGGAGCCAGGGCCGGAGATGCTTTCTTTGTCGCCCCAGGAGTTGTCTTGGAAGATTGAGTTGAAGGTGTGTTTCATGTGGGCAGGAGGTGGGACGGGGGTAGATTTGGCGGGGGCGGTCGGTTGGGCTAAGTCGGGGGTGAGGTCGAAGTTGAGAAGTTTGCTGTAGTCTTGGAGAGAATGGGTAGAACCGAAGTAGCGGTGGTAGTAGGTGAGCTTGCCGGCAAGGAGGTCTTTGATGAAGGTGTGGCTGGTTTTGGTGAGGTTGGTGTAGAGTTCTTGTTCGCCGTTTTTTGGCATGTCTTGCCAGTAGCGGGTGTCTTTGCGGTGGTAGAGGTGGCTCAGAGGGAGGCGGCGGGGAGAATAGAAATTGAAGCCGTGGGAGTAGAGTTGGAAGGCGCGGATGAACTCTTCGCCGGTGAAGCAGACTTCGCGGACGTATGGGACAGCGAACATTTCGCCCGGGCCGAATTGAAAGCCGCCGCTGGCGCCGATGATAGGGAGGGGGTTTTGGCCGTCGGCTGAGGCAAGGTGGGAGATGAAAACCGGGATGTGGTCGGTGCGTTTTTTGATGCCGATGATGACCGGGGTTTTGTAGGGTTTATGGTGGATTTCGCCGTTTTCGCGGTATTCCCAGGGTTGAGGGTAAGTAGAGAGGATGGCCCTCTGGTCGTTGCATTTACGCCACTCCTCGAGGAGGATTAGGTCCCAGTCTTGTTGGAAGCGGGTGTGGGCGTCGATCTGGAGGGCAAAATCTTCGTCGGTCCAGAGGTCGGTCATAAGGCGGCGAGCGTAGCCGACGCCGCGGCCGAGGCGGTAGTCGAACTGGGTGAGTTTGAGGGGTGCTTTGACTTCGGTGAGTTTGCCCTGCTCTAGGTCATATTGGTTGATGATGGCGAAGGTGAGGTTTTGGGGGTTTTTGGCGTGTTCGAGACAGGAGTTGATGGTGTTAGGAAGTTCCGCGTCGCGGTATGAGGCAATACCGATAAGGATGGTCGGCTTTGTGTTTGCGGGCTTCATGATTAGGCTCGCGTTAGGGCAGAAAGGAGTTTTTTGAGGTCGTCGTCGGATTTGAATTTGATGATGATTTGTTGGCCGCGGATGTTGACGGGGAGACCAAGGTGTTCTTCGAGTTTTTTGCGCTCTTTGTGGTAGCGGAGGCCCATGCCGGCGGATTTGGGCTTGCCGGCGGATTTGATTTGTTCGATTTCGCGGACGGTGAGGCCGTCGGAGATGAGCTTGTCGATGACAATTTTGGCGTTATTTTCAGACATACCGATGAGGGGGCGGAGTTGGCCTTCTTTGAGGTGGTGTTGGGTGGCGAGCTGCTGAATGCTGAGGGGGAGTTGGAGGAGACGGAGGGTATTGACGATGGCGATTTCGCTCTTGCCGATGCGAGAGGATATTTGGGCGGGGGTGAGGTTGAATTGGTCGCGGAGTTTGGCGTAAGCGGTGGCTTGCTCGATGGGGTTGAGGTCTTCGCGTTGGATGTTTTCGATGAGGGAGAGTTCGAGCTGGTTTTGGTCGCTGACGGAGCGGACGATGGCGGGGATGTGGGTGCGACCGGCGGTGATGCTGGCGCGGAAGCGGCGTTCGCCGGCGACGATTTGGTACTTATCCCCTGCTCGGACGACGACGATGGGCTGGAGGACGCCATGCTCTTTGATGGAGCCGGAGAGAGCTTTTAGGGCGGTTTCGTCGAAGTGGCGGCGAGGTTGGTCGGGGTTGGGGACGACGCTAACGAGGGGTAAATCTTCGATCTTGCTGACGCGTTCGTCTTCTTCGTGGGTGGGGTCGAATTCGTCGTCGATGATTTCGGTGGGAATGAGCGAATCAAACCCGCGGCCTAGGCCTTTTTTCATTTTTCTCCTTCCGGTGGTTTTTGCTTAGTGCGTGCGATGACTTCGTCGGCGAGGCGTTTGTAGGCGCGAGCGCCTTTAGAGAAACGGTCGTAGGCGCCGATGGGGACGCCGTGGCTGGGGGCCTCGGCGAGGCGGACGTTGCGCGGAATGTATGTGTCAAAGACCTTATCTTTAAAATATTTGTTCACTTCGGCGAGAACTTGTTCGGAGAGGGCGGTGCGGGCGTCGACCATAGTTGGGAGGGCGCCGAGGAGCTTGAGGTTGGGGTTCAAGGCTTTCCTGAGGAGACGCATGGTCTCGAGAAGCTGCCCTACTCCCTCGAGGGCGTAGAACTCGGTCTGGACCGGAAGGATGAGGTAATCGGCGGCGGCTAGGCCGTTGACAGTGAGGAGGCTGAGGCTGGGTGGGCTGTCGATTAAAATAAAGTCATAGTCGGCGTCGATGGCGTGAATGGAGTTTTTGAGTTGAACAAATTTTTTACTGCTGCGGTTGAGCTCGACTTCGGCGTTGGCGAGTTGCGGGACGGTGGGGGCGAGGAAGAGGTTGTCGAACTTGGTGGGGAGGATGATTTTGGCGAGGTCGGTCTTGCCGAGGATGACGTCGACGGTGGTGCGTTTGAGGCTGGATTTGTCGATGCCGAGGCCGCTGGTGGCGTTGCCTTGTGGGTCGAAGTCGAGAAGGAGGACGCGGAAGCCGCGCCTGGCGAGGTAGTAAGCGAGGTTGATGGAGGTGGTGGTTTTGCCGACGCCGCCTTTTTGATTGGTGATAGTGATTTTGACCGCCATAATATAAGTCTATTATAGCATAACTAGTTAGCTCGCTAAAGCTCGCATGAATTAGCTAAAAGTGTGATTTTAGCATAATTCATGCCTACGGCGTTCGCTGCGCTCACGAAGGTCACGCTCCTCCTTCGCCACTGTCTCGGCGGCAAGAACAGCCACATCGAACGGGCTACGCTATCAATCCGAATACGTTTTGGCTTGGCACTCATCACTCACTACCTTGACTCTCGCATCAACTATGCGACTGC
>WRMD01000015.1 GCA_009777315.1 Candidatus Saccharimonadota bacterium | reverse complement strand
ACGATAGCACCCTACATCATCCAGGATGCAACAAGTATCCGCCCAGGCGTTACCAGCGCAAACAACTCCAAGCGTTTTGGTCTTACTCTCCGCTGTGTCTACCCGTAGGGGGTGGGGAGGAAGGGTGGTCTTTGTGAGCAAAGTGAACGCCACTAGGCGTCAATAAGCAATTAAAAAGTTCGGGATTTACTCCCGACTTTTTAATCAAGTTAAGGAAGGAAGAAACCTTGGTTTCTTAGGGAGCTACTTCGCGTTCCGCTTCTCTTTGATCTCTTCAGCAATATTCGGCGGCACTTCCTCATACTGCGCGAGCTCCATCGAGCTAGCCGCCCGGCCCTGACTCATCGACCTTAGATCCGACGTATAGCCAAACAGGTTCGCCAGCGGCACAAAACCGCGAATCACCTTACCGCCACCCATCAAATCTTCCATCGCGTCAATCCGCCCACGTCGGCTGTTGATATCGCCAATCACGTCGCCCATGAATTCTTCCGGCGTCGTCACCTCGACCTTCATTACCGGCTCCAAAATCACCGGCTTCGCCTTCTTGACACCCTCTCGAGTCGCCAGCACACCCGCCAAATTAAAGGCCAGCTCACTCGAGTCAACCTCGTGATACGAACCGTCAAACAACGTCGCCTTCACGTCAACCACCGGATACCCAGCAATCACACCGCCCTCCAGCGTCGACCTAATACCCTCCATTACCGGCTTGCGATACTCTTGCGGCACCACGCCACCCTTAATCTGATCAACAAACTCAAAACCTTTACCCGGCTCATTCGGTTCAAACTTAATCCAAACATCACCGTATTGCCCACGACCACCGGATTGCTTGACATGCTTGCCCTGCGCCTCGGCCGTCCCGCGAATCGACTCACGATACGCCACTTGCGGCTCACCGGTATTCGCCTCGACATTAAACTCTCGCTTCAAGCGGTCGATGATAATCTCCAGATGTAGCTCACCCATCCCCGACAAAATCGTCTGCCCCGTATCGTCATCCGTATGAATCCTAAAAGTAGGGTCTTCTTCAGCCAGTCGCCCCAGGCCAATCCCCATCTTCTCCTGGTCAGCCTTAGTTTTCGGCTCCACCGCAATCGACACCGGCGGATCCGGAAAATCAATACTCTCCAAGATAATCGGCTTAGCCGGATCACAAAGCGTCGTTCCAGTCGTCGTGTCCTTGAGGCCCACAACCGCCGCAATATCACCCGCCCCAATTTCTGTAATCTCCTCGCGCTTGTCGGCGTGCATCCGCACCAACCGCCCAATCCGCTCCTTATCACCGGTCGTCGCATTCAAAACATGCGACCCCGTGCTAATCTTCCCGCTATAAACTCGCACGAAAATCAGCTTCCCGACAAACGGGTCGGTCGCCAGCTTAAACGCCAGCGCCGCCATCGGCTCATCCTCCGAAGGCTTGCGCGAAATCGCCTCATCATCCTTCGGATTCCTCCCCCAAATCGCCGGCACATCAAGTGGTGATGGCAAGTAATCATTCACCAAATCCAACACCTTCTCAACAATCACGCCGCGCCCGTCGCCACCAGTCACCAAGAAGAAATCCCCAGCCAGCACTCGCATCCGCAGCCCTCGCTTCAACTCTTCCACGCTAATCGCCTCTTCCCCACCGTCGAAAAACTTCGCCATCAGCTCTTCATCAGCCTCAACCGCATTCTCCACTAGCAGCGACCGCGCATTTTTCGCCTTCTCCAGCATATCCGCCGGAATCTCGCCCGCCACCAGCTCCTTATCTGTAAAATCCTTATAGGTGTAGGCTTTCATGTCAATCAGGTCCACCACACCGTTAATCGTCTTCTCAAAACCAATCGGCAAGTGAATCGGCAACGCGTTCTTGCTCAGCCGCTTATGAATCGTCTCCAGCGACTTGTAAAAATCCCCACCAATCTGGTTAATTTTGTTAATAAAACAGATACGCGGCACGCCATATTTGTTCGCCTGTCGCCATACCGTCTCACTCTGCGCCTCGACCCCCATCTTACCGTCAAACACCGTCACCGCGCCGTCCAGCACGCGAAGCGATCGCTCCACCTCCGCCGTAAAGTCGATGTGTCCCGGCGTGTCGATGATGTTAATCTTGTGATCTTTCCAAAAACAAGTCACCGCCGCGCTAGTAATCGTAATCCCTCGTTCCTTTTCCTGCTCCATCCAGTCGGTCGTCGCGCCACCATCGTCGCCCTTCACCGTCCCGATTTTGTGATTTATCCCAGTCCGATACAGAATACCCTCAGTCGTCGTCGTCTTCCCCGCATCAATATGCGCAATAATCCCCACGTTTCGGTAGTCTTTCAGCTCAATTTTCTTTTCTGCCATAAAATCCTTTTAGTTACCTCTCTTACCTAGCAAAATGCGCAAACGCGCGGTTAGCTTCTGCCATTCGATGCGTGTCTTCCTTCTTCTTGAACGCTGTTCCGGTCTGGTTATACGCGTCTACAATCTCGAGACAAAGTCGCTCGCTGTAGGGCATGCCCTTCTTCTCTCGCGCCGCATTAATCAGCCAGACATATGCGAAGTGCAGCTGCCTGTGCCCCGAAACCGGGAATGGAATCTGATAGTTCGCACCACCAACTCGTCGGCTCTTCACCTCAAAATCCGGGCTAACATTCTTAATCGCCTGCTCAAATACTTCAGCCGGCTTGTCGCTTTTTAGTCGCTTTGCCGCCTCTTCCAGCGCCGCGTAAACCGCGCGCTCAGCCTTCTGTTTCTTGCCGTCTTTCATTGATTTATTGATTAGTCGCGCCACCAACACACTCTGGTATCGGCGATCCGGCGCTACCGTTCGAATCAGGCTGGTTGTCGTCTTCCTAGGCATTATTTACCTCCCTTTTTCGCGCCGTATTTGCTGCGGCCCTGCTTGCGGTTCTCCACCCCTTGTAGGTCGAGCGTGCCGCGCACGATGTGATAGCGCACACCTGGTAGATCAGGCACTCGGCCACCGCGCACCAGCACGACAGCGTGTTCCTGTAGGTTATGACCCTCACCACCGATGTAAGCCCACACCTCTTCGCCGTTCGTTAGCCGCACACGAGCGACCTTTCGTAGCGCCGAGTTCGGCTTTTTCGGTGTTTTGGTTGTCACCTTTATACAAACGCCGCGCTTAAACGGTGCGTTCTGATGATAATATCGAGTTTTCAGCGTGTTCTGAATCGTCTGCAGCGCCGGACTCTTGCTCTTTTTCGCCGCCACTTTGCGAGGCCGTCGAATCAACTGATTAATAGTTGGCATCAATCCCTTCCTTATTTACCCCTGTTAGGGGCCTCATTTTCCTAAATTATCTGGGGCGCGCGTCTTCAGCATAAACCGCTCCCCCGAAACTCTTTCCCTAATTAAAGCAAATCCCACCCCAAAAAGCAAGCAAAACCAGCTTTTTCCCGTCTTCCGGCTATGCCGGCGGCCTCCAGATGAAAATCAAACTCCTCACCCTCTAAGGCACCGACCTATCCAAGTTCTCCTTCCTCACCAAAGGCACGGCAATCTAACTACCTCTGTTATTCCCTTAATAACCATTAGGCTATTGACTTTTAAGCATAAGTGTGCTATACTGGAAGAGTGAGCTAGTATTTTCACTGGCCAAGGCCTTTTAAAGGTTCAAATATATTCCAAAACCACCTCAACCCAAAAGGAGATGTATTATGAAAAAACTTATTACCATTGCGATTATCGCGATTCTCTGCCTTAGTGTGCTTGCAGCTTGCAAAACCGAAACAACTCAAGAAGAAACAAGCCGAGACACCTACACGGAATCGATTGTCCTTAGCTCTATCCCTCTTTATCAGTCTGAAACCGGAACGGTAGCCGAAATTCCCGCCATTCTACACGAGGCATGTGTAGAGTATGGGTTTACCAATACCTACACGTGGTATCTCGACAGCGCCAAGAGGTATATTCTCTATATTTCTACGCCAGGCACTGAGTCTGACATTACGCAGTCACCGTCAGAACCCTACCCTAAGCACAGGAATAGAAGTATTCACCTCGCCTACTACGCGGAAGGCAGTAATGAGGCTGATAGACAAAGAAATGGCGGCTGGAATAGCTGGGAAGCTGATTCCTTTACCTTCTCCGATGGCGGATATGGCACTTTCACTGATGGCGTCTGGACAATTAGCGATGAACAAATTGCTGAACTTATCGCTATAATGGCGGATATACCGAACAGCCCATAGGAGCTTGAACCAATAATCAAAACCCCGCCACAAGCGGGGTTTTTGCATTCTCCTCCTTCGCCACTGTCACACCGGGTGATTTTGGTTATCTTGTCAATGGTGCTACACTTGACGGAGCTCGCTCTCAGTCCACCATTGACCACTGGCAAGGTTCATCACTTGGCTCGACTGCGATAGCCGCCATTTCCTGGTCAACGGCTACATCTTTCAACGCGGGCACTCCTACTGATAAGTATCGTGGCTTCTCCCTCCGCTGTGTCTACCCGTAGGGGGTGGGGAGGGACAAACCCGCTAAACTTTGTCGTAAAACACGATTTTTGCACCCGCGTAGGTCTTTTCGGCTGCCTTCTTCAGCCCTTCCACCTCTGGAGCGTTCATCGCTTTCGGTATCGACAACACAAATCGCCCATCTCTACTCAGACACCGCGCCACACACGGCAAAAAATCCAGCTGCACGTCGTCGTACGGCGGGTCCGCGAAAATCAGATCAAATTGTTCCGTGGCCTCGGCGGCCCATTCGTCAACTTTCTGCGCCACGACACCTGTCGCATGCCCCGTCCGCTCCGAGTTCATCCTTTCCCGCTCCACACCCTGCCGTATCGTCGCCAGGTTTTCTTGAATCGTCGCCACCGCCTGTCGGCTCCGATCGACAAACACCGCCGACTCCGCTCCGCGACTCAGCGCCTCGATGCCTAGAGTTCCGCCTCCGGCAAACAAATCCAGCACGCGTAGACCTCGCACGTCGAATAAAGTATTGAACACCGCCTGCCGCTCCCGCGACCCCATAGGATGGGCTCGCCCCGGTGTCGCCAGTCTCCAGCCGCGCCAATCGCCGCCTGTTATCGCTACGTTCATATCTTTAATATACCACGGCTCGTGTTATAATTAAGGAGTTGGTGCGTTGGCGGAGCAGTTACGCAGCGGTCTGCAAAACCGCGTAGACGGGTGCAACTCCCGTACGCACCTCCACCCGAGCTCTTAAACCCGCTTAGCGGGGTTTTTGCTTGCTTTTTGGGTGGGATTTGTTTACGAGAGTCGGGTGTTTTTGCGCTGGTGCGTTTTCCTGATCCTCCCCACCCCCTACGGGTAGACACAGCGGAGGGAGAAGCCATAGTCTTTGGTGGCTGACGGGATACCTGGTTGTATCAAAGTATTAGCGATATTGACGCGTTGTGGCGGGGTGTCAGATTCTAAGGAAGAAGCCCATAGTAGGGTGCGGACAGACGAATTGACTCCACGGTTGTACCACCCAGTCGTGACAGTGGCGAAGGCCCCGCGCTCCTCCTTCGCCACTGTATCAGAGAGCTATTTCTCGCCCCCTGCTTTGACCGGTCAGTCTAACCACACGACAATATGGGCTGGATCGCTAACATCTGATCCTAGTGCATCTCTCACACGCTTAACTAATGTGGTTATTGACCCTGGTACGGTCATAGGTACCTATGGCAAGATTTTGGGCGTATCCCTCCGCTGTGTCTACCCGTAGGGGGTGGGGAGTTGTGAGATGAACGCCTATTCAGCCTGCCACGCCACCATCTCCTCGACCGCTTCCTCCAAGACCCCCGGCAACTTCTCCCTCTCCTCTGGCGAAAACTTACCCAGCACAAAATCCGCATCACTCATCTTACCATGCGCCGCTGATCCGGTACCCAGCCTTAGCCGCGCAAAATCCGACCCGATCGCGCCCGTCGTCGACTTCAGCCCGTTATTCCCACCGTCCGACCCGCCTCTCTGGTAGCGAACCTCCCCATACGACAACCTAAAATCATCACACACCACCAACAAATCCTCATTCACGTCCAGCTTGTAGAACTTACAGATTGCTGCCACCGCCTTCCCACTCTCATTGTAAAACGTCGTCGGTTTTGCAAGCAGCACTTTTTCACCTGCCCCATCTGTTATTTCCGCTATTTCCGCATTAAAAGCCGCCTTCTCCTGCCATTTCACTCCCTTTTGAATCGCCCAAAAATCCAGCACCATCATCCCAAAATTGTGCCGCGTCCACGCATATTCTCGCCCCGGATTCCCTAGCCCAACTACCAATTTCATACCTCATTCTACCACAACTCCGACAGAGCTCCTCCCCACCCCCTACGGGTAGACACAGCGGAGGGAAAAGCCATGCTGTCTGCTTGTGCTAGCAATGCCGGGACTTGGGCCACCCTCGTTTATGTCAGTCCAGATCGAGCTGATTCCGGTATTAGCAGAAGATGCCCAAAGGCGCATTAGCATAGATTGAGCTCTTAAGCCCGTCTGGAAGTCATTACTTGAGACAGTGGCGAAGGAGGAGCGCGGGGCCTTCGCCACTGTCATAACAGGTAGATTTGATGTTACCCTTGGGATAGCATCAACGCGTGCTGAGTGGCAGGCACCCTCTATATTCTCCAATTCACTAGGCGAGGGGCCACACGCTACCTTTATATCAGTCAACAGTGCTTTTGTTGGTACAGACCATAACCCTTACGGACAGGGCAATTCCCTCCGCTGTGTCTACCCGTAGGGGGTGGGGTGCACTCAAAAAGCGCTACAATTCTCCCCTCAACTCCAACTCCGTCTTCCTCATATTCAACGTCACCACATCAATTCCGAGCGCCTCCAAAATCTGCTCCGTCGGCTGCCCCGCCCTTAACATCTCCGCCAGTGTCGCTTGCCGCCCCTTCTTTCTCGCCTTTTTCTTCGGCGGCAATAACTCCGGCGCCACCACTGCCAAAATATCATCCACCGAAGTCGCCACCATCGCCCCCTGCTTCAAAAGCGCATTACACCCCGCCGACAGAGGTCGCGTAATATCCGCCGGCACCGCAAACACCGGCCGCCCCTGCCTCCTCGCATGTTCCGCCGTCGCCAACGACCCCGACCGCTCATTCGCCTCCACCACCAGCACTGCATCCGCCAGCCCCGACACAATCCGATTTCTGTTCAGAAAATTCCCCGGATACCCCACAGCGCCCACCGGATATTCGCTAATAACCGCCCCACACTTCATAATCTCCTCCCCCAGCTCCTGATTAGAAGCGGGATATACTTGGTCGATTCTGGTCCCCAGCACCGCGATAGTGGTAACGCCTGATGGATTTTCGAACAAACTCTGCCCCGCTCTCGGGGCGCCGCTATGAAGATTACCCTCACGCCCCGCCAACGCCCCCCTATGCGCCGCCGCGTCAATCCCCAGCGCCAACCCCGAAATCACCACAACCCCACGTTCCGCCAACTCTCTCGCCCACGAAAAAGCAATATCCAACCCATATTTCGTCGGTTTCCGTGACCCCACTATCGCCACGCTTTTTACCCGCTTTTTTGGCAAAATACCACAGTAATACAACATTTTAGGCGAAAGCGGTATAGACGACAACAGAGAGGTAAAATCAGCCTCATCTGGCACTATTTCATTGATTTTAAGACTTTTTTGCATAAAACTATTGACTTTCTTAATCCACCGTGCTATAATGGGTATGAGTTAGCAGGATATTCCTGTTAGCCGCACCTATATAACTCACAATTACTATAATCCGAGGTTCGCCTTAGATTGTAGTGGTTATTCACTTATTACTGGCTATTTCTATGGCCTAAGAAGTACTTTACCTCCACTTCTTACTTGTAATAGGTGAAATAACCCCTTTAACCGGCAGGCCCCGTGGATTTGAGGTGGGTCATGCTTCACTTTGGTGTGGGCCGAAAGGTGAGTTGAAGGGTCTAATACCCCCATTCATAGGCAATGCCCACCCTTGTCCTATGGTGGGGGTTTTAGGCTTTTTACACTCTAAAACCCTCGAATCCAAGCGAATAACTCAAACAAGCCCCCTCATCCACCTATCGCAGCCCGCGCACCTCTACTG
Source organism: Candidatus Saccharimonadota bacterium (assembly GCA_009777315.1). GTDB lineage: Bacteria > Patescibacteriota > Saccharimonadia > Saccharimonadales > Saccharimonadaceae > WRMD01. The sequence goes on along the minus strand of WRMD01000015.1, from coordinate 11,205 downwards.
CGTCGTCCGCCTCCTCTTCACCCGGCTGCTCTACCGCCACTAAGTCCTCTTCTGGGACTTTTTTCAGCGCCGCCACGATCTCGTCAAACACCGCAGGATTATCCTTCAGGTACTGCTTCGCAGCTTCCCGACCCTGCCCAATCGACACTTCGTTATATTTATAAAACGCCCCGGCCTTCGCCACGATATTCTTGTTCGCCGCCAAGTCCAACACGTCACCGGTTCGCGAAATCCCCTCGTTGTACATGATGTCAAACTCCGCCACCCGATACGGCGCCGCAATCTTATTCTTCACCACTTTCACCTTCGTTCGGTTGCCTACCACATCGTCGCCGCTCTTAATCTGCCCAATCCGCCGAATGTCCAACCTCACCGAAGAATAAAACTTCAGCGCATTCCCGCCCGTCGTCGTCTCCGGATTCCCAAACATCACCCCAATCTTCATCCTAATCTGATTGATGAAGAACACCGTACAGCCCGTCTTCGAAATCGCCCCTGTTAGCTTCCGCATCGCCTGGCTCATCAGTCGCGCATGTAGACCCATATTCGAGTCGCCCATGTCGCCATCAATCTCCGCCTGCGGCACCAGCGCCGCCACCGAGTCCACCACAATCAAATCCACCGCACCCGAACGCACCAGCGTCTCACAAATCTCCAGCGCCTGCTCCCCGTTATCCGGCTGCGAAATAATCAAACTCGCCGTATCCACCCCGACCTTCTTCGCATAAGCCGGATCCAGCGCATGCTCCGCGTCAATAAACGCCGCCGTCCCGCCCTGCTTCTGAATCTCCGCGATCGCATGCAACGTCAACGTCGTTTTCCCCGAGCTCTCCGGCCCATAAATCTCAATAATCCGCCCCTTCGGATACCCTCCACCCATCGCCAAATCCAGCGAAATCGCCCCCGTTGGCAGTAACTCCACATCCGCCCGGCTCTCCCCCAGCTTCATCACCGACCCGTCGCCAAATTGCTTCGTGATCTGCGCCATCGCTAGCTCAAGCGCCTTACTTCTACCGTCGCCCACCACCGGCGCCGCTGCCTCCACTGCTTTCTTTGCCATCTTACCTCTCCTTTCTCTGATTATATCAGTTTTCTACCCTTTGACACAATCCTAGCAGACCCGCCCAGTCAAACAAAGCATAACACTTTTAGCATTTTGTCTCTGAGCCCTCAGATAAGAAAAACTGCAAAAACAGAAGAATCATTCCTATTAAGCCGCCCCTCCCCGCCCCTGTTAGCCTTGCAAACCCCCGAAATAACCATAAAAACCATTGACTTTTTGAAGCAAGTATGCTACAATAGTCACAATGGGTAGGCTTTTAGCACACCGGAACATTAATAATTTGCTGATTGCTACCTAAATATCTTGTGCCCTAAGGAGGCCTTTTTTATGAAGAAATTGGTATCTGCAGCCCTCGTTGTCACCCTGTTTGTCAGCGTCTTCACGCTGAACGTTTTCGCAACCCCCTCGCTGGATGGAGAATATAGCTTTGTCTGGCCACGCGTCAGTGCCGTCATCGACAACGAATGGCCAGCCTACGACTGGTTCGTAAGTGAAGCCGAAGGAAGTAACGAACCCTACGTCAGCCTCGTCTTGGTGGCAGAAAGCTTGGCTAATTCCCGTTTGGTTTTCATACCGCGCGGCGCTTCGCTGCGACTTTATGGCTCCGACGAGATTATACAGGCAGAAGAAAATACCTACGTCGTCTTTCGTAACACCTTCTACACCCCCGATAGGACACTCCATTCTTATGGTGGCGCGGACATCCGGACTGTAGAAAACGCACTCTTTTATGTCATAACCAGCGGCAACCAGATCGAAGAAAAACGTTTTGACATCTACGATTCCGTAACCGACCGCGGCGCCGGGCCCATGATTCGCGTTCGCGACATAGCCGAAATTTTCGGCGTCGAAGTTGAGTTCGTTAATACGTACAGTGTTCGTATTACCGGCGGCTCGGGAGCCAGATATTCGGTTCAGATGCCGCCCAGCCCAGCCGCTCAGGCTCTTGAGCGAACCAGATTTCAGGAATTATTCCATGAATATATCACTAAAATAGACGCCCTCACCACCAGTCTCTCCGATGAGTACCTCGCTGATTTTCACGCGCTCCTTTCCGAAGTAGCGCCTTTTGACTCAACCAAAGCCAATGCTTTAACTGAGGTCGCCATTCGCGACATCAAGGTCGGCGACGGCCCCGAAATCACCGATGGTTACTCCGCCTACTACATCGGCTGGCTGGCCGACGGAACAATTTTTGATTCGAGCCTAAGCCATGATCAAGCGACGCTACTCTTTCCGATTGCCGGCGGTGAAAATCTTATCCAAGGCTGGAAAGACGGCATAGCCGGCATGAAAATCGGCGGCGTTCGCGAAATCACCATGTCTTCCTCCCTGGGTTATGGCCCTTTTGGCCACGGCCTGATCCCGGCCAGCTCCCCGCTCAGATTCGTCATTATGCTTATCGACCCTATAGAGATACCGGATCCATGCGATGAGCTACTTGATCTTTACGTCAAATACGGATTTTAAGAAGTATCAGAAATATCAGCAATTAAATACAAAGCGGCTCTTCGGGGCCGCTTTCTTCTTCCCCGTAAACCCCAACATTAGCATAAGACTATTGACTTTTTAAGCCGAGTGTGCTACAATGGAAGTAGATTGGGTTATCGTAAGGCTCATGTACCTAAAGTTTTTATGGATTCTAGGCCATCAAATCTCCGCAAATGATTGGGGATACTCGCTAGCCACTGGCTTTGCGGAAGAGCGGATACATACCGGGCGAAAACATCCACTGGATAGGCGCCGTCAGCGTATTGTGACCCTTAGCAAAAGAGCTCGCTAACCGCACGAGCGAAGAAGAGAAAAACCTAGAAGTCACATATTAGTTTTGGCTACATTAGCCTCTGCGTAGAAAACCCAACCGCACCTTAGCCTAGAAATAGGAATTAAACAGAGACCTAACGTCAACGACTCTGTAGCAACTAGCAGCCCTTTATATGCAAGCCCCGTTATCGGGGCTTTTTCATTCCCCCATGCTATAATAACCTCATGAAAATCGCCATCATCACTCTGTTCCCGGACATGTTTCCCAGCATCCTCGACACCTCCATGCTCCGAAAAGCCCAAGAAATCAACGCCGTCGAATACCACCTCATCAGCCTCCGCGACTTCGGCCTCGGCCCCCGGAAGCAAGTCGATGACACCCCCTACGGCGGTGGCAACGGCATGCTCCTCAAAATCGAACCCCTCTACGCCGCGACCGCCCACGCTCGAAGCCTCACCAAAAACGCCAAAGTCCTCCTCATGACCCCCAAAGGCCAAACCTGGAACCAATCCCTAGCCGCCGAATATGCCACAAACAACCAAGACCTCATCCTCATCTGCGGCCACTATGAAGGCTACGACGAACGCATCCTCACCCTCGTCGACGCAGAGATCTCCATCGGCGACTACGTTCTTACCGGCGGCGAACTCCCCGCCCTCACCGTCATCGACGCAATCACCCGCCTCCTCCCCGGCGTTCTCGGCGGCGAAAACTCCGCCGCCATCGAAAGTTTCTCCCACGGCGACAACCTCGAATACCCCCAATACACCCGCCCCGAAGCCTTCACTACCCCTGACGGCCAAACCCTCAAAGTCCCCGACGTCCTCCTCTCCGGCCACCACGCCGAAATCGACGCCTGGCGTGCCGCGCACGCTACAAAGAAGAACTAATTTTTTGCTATACTAATCTCAAGGAGAACTTATGGAAACAATTCTAACAGGGGTAAGAACCAACGGCGAGCTCACACTCGGCAACTTCCTCGGCGCCATCCGCCCCATGGCTGAACTAGCCAAAAAATATCACAAGACGCATAAAATCAACGTTTTTGTCCCCGACCTTCACACGATTATCGCCGACGTCCAGGGCGACCTCCAGGCCAACATCATCAGAAGCCTCAAATACTACCTTGCCGCCGGCCTCCCCATCCACGACAACATCCTCGTCTATCGCCAAAGCTACGTCCCCGCCCACTCCGAGCTCACCTGGATTCTAAACTGCACCGCCACCATGGGCGAAACCTCCCGCATGATCCAATACAAAGAAAAAAGTGACGGCGGCAAAGAGACCGCCAACGTCGGCATCTTCGACTACCCCGTTCTCATGGCCGCCGACATCTTGCTTTATTCCGCCAAATATGTCCCGGTCGGCGAGGACCAATTCCAGCACCTCGAACTCACCCGCGACCTCGCTCTCCGCTTCAACCACCGCGCTGGCAAGGAAATCTTCCTGCCGCCCTCCATCACCTCTGAGCAAGCCGAATTCATGGGCCTTTCTTCCGGTCTCCGCATCCGCGACCTCCAAAACCCCGAGAAGAAAATGGACAAATCTAGCCCCAACGCCAATTCCAAAATTATGCTCTCTGACGAACCGGCAGTAGCAAGCAAAAAAATCATGTCCGCCACCACCGACAACCTCGCCAAAATCGACTACGACATGTTCAATCAACCCGGCATCTCCAATCTCCTCCAGATCCTTTCTCTCCTCACCGACACCACTCTTGAAAATGTCACTGCCGTGTGGGCTGGTGAAGATTCTTATGGGGCCTTCAAGCAAAATGTCGCCACCGTCGTCTCTGATTTTCTAACAGATTTCCAGGCCAAATACAATAGTATCGACGACAAAACTGTCCTCGATCTGCTCGAAAAAGGCGAAAAACGCGCCAACGAAATCGCTAAGCGCAAGCTTCTCGAGGCGCAGAAGGCCGTAGGGCTTCGCTAGTGTCTGAGTTTTTGGTGGGCGTTCGCAATCACCTCCGTACTATTCGGCAGAACTGGGGCTGGCCCCAGACCACCATCGCACTCATCGCTCTAGTCGGCGTCTGGTGGCTCTTCCAGGCTGTCCAGATGATGGCGCGCAACTACGAGCAGCAAGTCGCCTACGCCGAGGCCTCGCGCCGCGCCGAAATCCTCCAGCTCGAAGTCTTACAACTCGAATACACCGTCGAATACCACCGCACCCTTGAGTTTCAAGAGCTTCGCCTCCGCGAGGAGGGTCTAGTCCGCCCCGACGAAAGCGTCTTGATCTTGCCCATCGCCGACGAAGAACGCCCTCGCGATCCCCTCGACATCCCCGACCCAATCCCCGAGTCCCATCTCAGCGAGTGGCGCCGCTTTTTCGGCCTATAAAAGCTCGTAAAGACCTATAAAAAGCGCGACCAACCGGCCGCGCTGTTCCTCCTCTCTAATCTAATAGCTCCCAGCATCGCCCCCGCCCCTAACTAAACTGATAATCTTGCTCGACCCCAGCCGCATCGCCCCAGCTCCGATCAGAGCTTTAGCGTCATCCAGCGAATTTATCCCACCGGAAGCCTTGATTTGCAAGCGACAACCGCCCATCTCATCGATGGTCTTCTTCATCAGCGCCACATCCGCTGTCGTCGCCCCACCGGTCGAAAACCCCGTGCTGGTCTTGATAAAATCCGCCCCAGCGCTCCACACGACACGACAAAGCTTCACCTTCTCCTCATCGCTAAGCAAGCATGTTTCGATAATCACCTTCAGGACGGCCTTCCCGCAAATTCCTCGTATCTCGGAAATTTCTTCCTGAACCTTATCGAATCGTCTCGCTTTTACGTGCCCCAGGTTAATCACCATGTCAATCTCTCGAGCGCCCTTTTCAACTGCGATTATCGTTTCCGCTACCTTGGCCGATGTTACGCTGTAGCCGTTCGGAAAGCCAACCACTGTACAAATCGGGATTCGACCGTTGGCATATTCGACCCCTTCCTCCACAAAACTCGGCGCCAGACACATACTGGCAGCGCCATATTCTATAGCCATTCTCAGCGCGTCCTTCACGCCGCCCACACCTTCAAACACCGCAGTCGGCGTCAAAACCGTATGGTCGGTCTTCTCTAAAATCATCTTCCAGACCTCATTGCTTTGTGTCATCGGACACCATCCTCTCTAATAGATTAAAGCTGTAAAAGTGCCGCGCTTCACTACTGTTTTGGGGCAGCACGCCTAGCCCTATTCTCTATACTGTATCATATTTACTCTATCTAATCAAGAGTGTCACTATGATCACTACGAGCACAGTTACGAGCATAGCGAAGATACAGCTCAGCATGAGCATCCACCATCTTCTCAAGCGTCCATCGCTCCTCAAAATCCGCCCGCGCCGCCCGTCTCTTCGCGTCTGTCGCCCTGTCATCCATCCGCCAAACCTCCCCCATAACCCGCGCCAGTGCATCAATCGATTTCTCATCTTTCTTTTCGTCCACCTCTCGTGCCACGTCTATCAAATAGCCACACTCCACCGGACAGCCACCCTTCCTCGAGCCGCCACCTCCCCTCGAGCCGCCACCCCTCTTCCCGACGATCTCCGGCAGTGCTCCATTCTTGCTCGCTATCACCGGCGTCCCAAGCGCCAGCGACTCTATCGCCACCATCCCAAACGGCTCCATAAAGCGTGACGGCACAACCGTCGCTACCGCCCCGCGAATCAGCTCTAACTTCTCCTCGCCTTGCAAAAACCCGACATATTCAACATCGTCCCCCAAAAAAGGCTCGATTTCCGCCCCAAAATAACCATCTTGATAATACTTCCCCATGATTTTCAATGGTAAGTTTGCTTTTCTTGCAGCTTTCACCGCAATCTCCACGCCCTTTTCTGCCACAATCCGTCCCAAATAGAGCAAGTATCTACCTCTGTTAAACGACGGCTTATAGTCATTCTCACTCACTCCATGATAGATATTCGCCACAAAATTCGTCCCAGCCGGAGCGGTCTCCTGTTGCACTATTGACGTAGATATGAAATTATGATGTTTATAACGTGGAAACACACTCTTGTACTTGATCAGGAAATTATACGGGTCATGATGCGTAAATAGCACCGGCTTATTGCATAGGTTAGCGAATTGTAGCGCCAAATCCTCCTCATTCGTATAGATATGCACCACGTCATATTCACCCCTGTTCGCCGCCGCATAAGCCTCCGATATAATCTCCGCCTGCAGCTGCCTCGCCATCGCCACAAACAGCGCCGGATGTTTCGCCGCAAAAGTGAGTAGTCCATAGCCCCGGGCGTCAAGCTCTGACTCCAGCCCCGACCAATCGGCCGTCTCGTTCCGCACCAAAGCCCCATCTGCCCCGAAAACCTTAACCGCCCCCGGAGTCCAAAGCGTCACTTCAACATCCCCCCGCGTCACTCCGCCATCCCCCCACCTAGCCAAGCCCCCCACCAGATCCCTCGCCAACTCCCCAGGCGAAAAAATCACCTTCCCACGCAATGCGTCACAAATATACAGGTGCGGCACCACAAACGCCACCCGCACCAAACCATCCCCCTTCCGGCGACCCACTCGCCCGGTCGCGCTAGTCTTCTTGGCGGACTTTGTCGCGCTCTTCATCTTCGTTTAGGAAACTTAGGTCGATGTCGCCATCCGCCCCATAATCTTCGCCATAGTAGCCGTCTGCTTCGTTCATCTTTCTCCTTATTCTGTCTGTATTTTACCACACTTTCTCCCCACCCCCTACGGGTAGACACAGCGGAGGGAGAAGCCATGAAACTTGGTATTGCCGGCTGTGCCGAAGGTAGTGCCGTTTCTGGTTGCTGATGCGTCAGAAGCGGAAGTCATCGAGGCAGGGGATGAATGCCACCACCAAGCCCGTGTAGATTGTTCTTGCAGCCCACGCGTACCAGGATAGAACGAATCTGCCGAAACAGTGGCGAAGGAGGTTAAATGTTGCCCCGAAACGCAAAACAAGCCCCTTTCGGGGCTCGTCTTGATACAGGAACGCTCCATTTCATAGCAGATAAACTCCTACGCGGCCTTTCCTGTCCACAATATAACACGTCTTCCCTATGGGAGTCAATAGATCTTGACGACCTTGCGTTGTTTAGTTATGACCAGCAGGCTAGTTATGTTACGCTTGGCCAAGGCTTGTCTCATGATGAACGCAATAATGACCGTATCGGGCAGGCTAGTCCGGCGACAATCAATCACTACCGCCCGAGCTTGGTCTTTTGCCTCACCAAGGGTGTCGCCAAGCTTCTTCAAGCGACTGATTTAGGACTCTTAATCTCCCAGTTCAGACCTAAGAAGCGCACATCAGGCGACTTTTGTTTGTAATTCAGATTACGCTTGAGGAATATCACCTGCGTCTCGAAATGCGCTGCTAGTATCTTGGCCGCTGAGATTTCATGCGGTTCGGGATACTGGTCTAAATCCGGCGGAATTATCACTCTCCCTGTTTGTTTTTGCTTTTTCACTGAGGATGATTGTATCAGAAAGAGTGTCGTCTGGAAATTGCTTGTGGTTTACTCCCCACCCCCTACGGGTAGACACAGCGGAGGGAGTAGCCATCTCGTTTCTGACCAGAGTTAGTTGCCGGCCAGAAGTTGTCAATAGAGTCTATGTAGATGCGAGCAACTGATGTCACATGATTTAATGACGCCGAGAAGTAATTCGCTATACCAGACTGATTGGATAGCCCCGGATTAGTAACTTGCGGCCTAAACCATCCATCTGAGACAGTGGCGAAGAGAAGTTGTGACTTTATAAAGTCGCTCCTCCTTCGCCACTGTCACGGCAGACCATATCACTCCAGGGACCGGTCTGTATGCCAGGCAAACGATCACATATTGGTATACAGCATCCGTAAGCTCAGCAGTGGAGTCGCATATCGCTGATTTATCTGTAGAGGGTGTTACTCCGGCCACGCGCGCCATACCAAGAGTCCAGGGTTTCTCCCTCCGCTGTGTCTACCCGTAGGGGGTGGGGAGGTGTAGGCTTGGGCAGGATGCCTAAGATAGGCAGAGCCTGACCTTGGCCTCGGGCTGGGGCATCATCAAATTATCACCATCGGCACCTTAATCGCCGGATGCGACTCATATCCCACCAGCTCAAAATCCTCGAACTTAAAGTCATCTATCGTCTTCTGCTCGCCATGAATAATCATTTTCGGGAACTTCATCGGCTTTCGCACCACCTGCTCCTTCGCCGCCTCCAACTGATTCGTATAGAGGTGCGCGTCGCCAATCGACACCACTAATTCTCGCGCCTCCAGCCCCGTAACTTTCGCGATCATCATCAAAAGCTCCGCATACTGCGCGATATTAAACGGCAACCCCAAAAACACGTCCGACGCCCTCTGATACAGATGCAAATACAGCTTCCCCTTGATCACATCCAGCTGAAACAGCGTATGGCACGGCGGCAAGCGCATTTCATCCAGCTCGCCGGCGTTCCAGCCCGACACGACTATTGCTTTACTATCAGGATTATTTTTTACCTGGTCAATCGCCCACGCCAGCTGATCAAATTCCGTCCCATCCGGCCGCTTCCAATGCCGCCACTGTACCCCATAAATCCGCCCCAGCGTCCCCTCTTTCACCGCGCCGTCATCCTTAAACCCATCCCAAATCTTCACCCCATGCTTGTTCAGATACTCCGGCGTCGTACAATCCCCCGATATAAACCACAGCATCTCATGCGTCAACGCCTTAAAGCCAAACATCTTCTTCGTCGTCATCAACGGAAACCCATGCCTCAGGTCAAAGCGCAGCTGCGCCCCAAATACGCTCTTTATCGGACAAATCCCCCGACTCTCCTTCGTCCGCCCCTCCTTCAAAATCCTCGCCAGCAGCTCTAGGTACTGCCACTCGGGATGTCGCCTTTCCCCCATTTCTACCTCCTATTTACCTCCAGTATACCACGCCACCTCCTTCCCACGTCACCACGCCATCTCCTCCCCACCCCCTACGGGTAGACACAGCGGAGGGAATAACCACGAGCTTTGCGAGGGTTGCTAGCTATCCCCGGGCTCATATCTGTGTCGCCTATGAACATATGGATAGCAATTTCATCCGAACGAAGCGTAGACGCCCACCAGTATCCATTCACGGACTGACCAAATAAGCCGCTATTAGTAAGATGAAGGATGAAGCTGGTCGAAACAGTGGCGAAGGAGGGAGTTATCCACAGGCGCCACCCCTGTAATCATGATAAAATCATTGACTTTTAATCACGCTTGTGCTATAATGGACGACAGAGTAGGAGAACTGTTCCAACAATCTCATAAATCGCCCCTTAAATTAGTTAGCTTCCAATGCTCCACCAAATACATCTCTAGGAGGAATCCACATGTTATCTGCAACCTTCCTTGATCAGTTTATCCAAAAAGGCATCGACCTCATTTACGCAACCGAAGCCGCCGACCTCTTTAAGCTTATCAACCGCTACGAAAGACTGAAAAGCTACTTAGGGTTCACAGATGACACTGCTCTCCAGCAGGACATCGACCGCACCATCCATCATCCCAACGAAAGGCTTAGCTTTTACCATAAAATCGACTCTTTCGTCAAGGTAGACAAGCGACACCGTGTCAGAGGGGCAAAAGCTCTTCACTACAGGCTCAACCGCCTCTACGAAAGGACACCCATCTTGCTCGCCGAAAACGACCGCATCAAAAAAGCAATCGCCGAGCTACCTCAAGACTACCTCGAAATCGTCGAGTCCACCCTCTTTTCCGACCACTTCCTCCCGCTGCGCACTTTCTGGCACCACCAAGACATCTCCACCTTCACCCACGTGCTCGACGTTTCCTTGCGGGCGTACAAGGTCGCCAAACGGCTCAAGTTGGACTATTTCGCGGCTGCCCACGGCGGGCTACTACACGATTACTACAAGTATGACTGGCACCTGGAGGACGTTCGACTCACGGATGACAGGAAGATACCGTTTTTCGACCTCCACTTCTTCATCCACGGACCCCTGGCGGCCGAAAACGTTAGCGAAGACTTCCCGCATCTCGTCGGGCCGGACCCAGATTGCGTCATCAGAAACATCATCTCGTCACATATACCGATTATCGCCCTGCTTTTCTGGAAATATCCCCGCCAAGTCAGGTGCCATCAGTCCTGGGAGGCACGCGTCGTCAGTCTTTGCGACATGGCCTCCTCCTTCGGTATTTTCAAGAATCCGCTCAAAAACATCGGCATCAACTTCCAGGGCCCCATCGCCAGAGATTTCTTAAAAAGCAAGTAAGCGACACTAATTAGCCGCCCGAGCAGGGCGGCTTTTACTTGGCCACCCTAAACCCCCGGCTATGCCGGGGGCAAGGCTTTAGCGTCATTATGGCTGTTGCCATTCTAAAACCTCCCGGTGCTAGACTAAGATTGCGGTCTGTCAACTGCAACATAAACCAAGCAA
>WRMD01000014.1 GCA_009777315.1 Candidatus Saccharimonadota bacterium | reverse complement strand
CAAGCCCCCACCCCTGCTATAACAGGGGCCGTTTGTTTTTGCTGATGACATACCGGTCTTGTGTAGCCATCCTCCTTCGCCACTGTCTCGAACAGCTATTTTAATGGTGGTGCGCATGACCAGTCCATCTTAGCGGATCAGTGGGGCTCGGGTGTCGAATCTGTGACTACCAGCAGCCGACTGCTCTTACAGAGTACTAGGGTTGGCCTGACTGACATGGGCAACAAGGTTAGTGGTCGTATCCTCCGCTGTGTCTACCCGTAGGGGGTGGGGAGGGGCTGTGAGTGATAACGAACGCCGAAGCCTTTAGCGTAGGCATAAAGCAAATCAAGATGACATTTTGTCTGCTTTATTGCGAGCTTTAGCGAGCTAGATAAAAGGCGTGTCAAGGTACAATTCCTCTGCAACGTCCCGCAGGTTGGCAAACCGAGGGGGAAGAAAAATCCACCCATGGCGATGGGATGGATTTATTCTGTTTGTGGGCAAATTCTGTGCCTGATGAGGCTTTTGCGCTAGGCTTACCTAATAATTATTTTGATTCTATCTCCACCACATTCATCGGCAACTCATGCAACCTCGCCCCCTTATGCAACTGCCCGGTCGTCGCGCCAAAGTACTTCACCACGTTATTCCCATTCGCCGACCCCCACTTCACCGCCTCCATCAAATCCCCTTTCCTGATGTAACTCGCCAAAAACCCAGCACTAAACCCATCCCCCGCCCCAGTTCGATCTACGATTTTCGCGTCCTCATACTCCAGCGCCCGCACCTCATATTTCTTATCCCGCGCCAGCACCCCATTCCGACCGTCGGTCACCACCACTGCTCCCCCACCCGGGATAGCTCGCGCAAGCTGCGACAAAGTTCGCCCCTCGACCATCATCCGCGCCTCTTCCTTGTTCACAATCAACACGTCCGTCAAAGGCACCAAATCCTTCAGCTCATTCCAATGCCCCAGCTCCCTCACCCCCGGATTCCACGATATTTTCACCCCCGCCTTCGCCAGCTTCTTAAACAACGCCGGCAAAATCTTATAATTCTTCCCCATCGTCGTCACATGTATAACATCCGCCCCAAGTTCTGTCAATCTATCCAAATCCGTCCAATTATAGCTATCAATCACCCCGCGATGCGTCAAAATAGTCCGCTCGCCAAACTGATCAATCAAAATCAAAGAAGTCGATGTCGGATACCGCTCCGACCAACGCACCTCCGAAGTATCCACATCCTCTGCTTCCATCGCCGCCGATAGGGCCAGCCCGGCCGCGTCCTTCCCCAGCGCCCCGCAAAACGAAACTTCATACCCCAACTTCGACAGTCCCACCGCCACATTCAGCGCCCCACCGCCGGTCAGATTATGGAACTCCTCGACGTTATGCTTCTGCCCCAACTCCAGTCGGTCAAAAATCCGTCGCCCATCCCTAGAAGCACTGTGTAAAGCCGATCCAGCCACAAAAATATCCTGCACCGCGTCGCCGAGAGTAATCGCCCGTAGCATCAGATCGCCCCTTCCCGATTCGCCTCTTTGCCCAGCGCCTTAAACGTCGCCGCCGGGTCTTCCGTCCGGAGCGCCCCGCCAACGCTTATCACGTTCACCCCCGCCTTCGTCAACATAAACACGTTATCCATCCTCGCCCCCCCATCCCAGCCAACCTCCAGCTTAGTGTTCAGGTTCTTGATCATATGCACCTTCTCCGCCTGCAGCATATTCGCCGTCCCGCCGTTCTCCCCCAGCTTCCCGGCAAAAATCAACGCATGCTCCGCCGCGTCCAAATACGGCCGATAATTCCCAGGAAAAGTCGGCCCCAGGAACGCCACCCCGCTTCGAATCCCCGCCGTTTTCAGCTCGGCAAAACTCGGCAACAGATCCTCGTCACTCTCCGCGTGAAAAATCACCAAACTCGGCCGCCGCTCAATTATCAACTCCAAATACGCACTCGGTCGCCGCACCATCATATGCAAATCCACGTCAATGTTACTCGGCCAACCAATCTGCTCCAGCGTCACCGTCGCGTTCGGCGCAAAACTCGCGTCCGTTATGTCGATCTGAATCCGGCTCGTAAACGTCGCGTAAAGCTGCATCAACGCCTGATATTCCTGCACGTTATCGGTCAGCACCGTCGGCACAATCACACTCATCTACAGCTCGTCCACTTCTCTGTTCCGCCGCACATATCGCGCCAGCCGCGCGAACGGCGTGTCGATGAAAGTATCCACAATCACCTCCCACTCCTTACTCTTCGGATCCAGCATGCTCGCCGGCAGGCAAAGCACATTAATATCATCATCATTCCTACTCAAGGCAGTGATCTCCTTATTCCAACACACTGCCGCCCGGATTCCCTTGTGCCGATTTGCCATAATACACATGCCCTGCCCGCTTCCACAGAGGAAAATCCCCCGCGGATCCGGGTCGTCGCTCCCTAGCACCTCCAAGGTCCCCAGTCGCGCCCAATACGTCCAATCATCCGCTTTTTCCAGCTCCTTGTTGCCGAGATCCACGAAATCGACCTTTCGCTTCGCCAGATATTCGACCAACTTCTCTCGGAAGTGAAATCCGTTATGATCGGACGCTACGTAGATTTTCAAGCCAGTTCCCCGACCTTTTTCGCCAGCTCAACCAACCGATTCGCGTAACCCCACTCATTGTCATACCAGGCCACCACTTTTATCAAGTTCCCACCAATCACGTCCGTCAGCTGCATATCGACAATCGCGCTATGGCTCGACCCCTTGAAGTCATTGCTCACCAGCTCTTCTTCCGTCACCGCCAAAATCCCACTAAATCGCTCCTCTTCCGCCGCCTCCCGCATGATGTCGTTAATCTCGTCCTTACTCGTATCGCGCTTCACCACCGCTGTGATGTCAGCCAAGCTCACCACTGGAGTCGGCACTCGCACACTTAGCCCCGCAAATCGATCTTTCAGAGCCGGCACCACCAGCGCCGCCGCTTTGGAAGCGCCCGTCGTCGTCGGCACGATATTCTCCGCCGCCGCCCGTGCCTCACGCAGATCCTTTGCCGGCGCGTCTTGCAGTCGTTGCGACGCCGTGTAGCTATGCACGGTCGTCATCATCGCCTTCTCGACCCCGAGACTCTCCTCCAACACTTTCATCACCGGCGCGATACAGTTAGTCGTACAAGAAGCGTTTGAAACCACCTCATCATCCACCGTCAATTCCTCACCGTTCACGCCCAGCACGATCGTCTTCGCGTCGCCCTTCGCCGGCGCCGAAATAATCACTCTTTTCGCCCCAGCCTCAATATGCGCCCGCGCTCGCTCAACCTCAGTAAAGAACCCAGTGCACTCAAGCGTCACGTCAATGTTCAGTTCGTCCCACGGCAACTTCGACGGCTCACCTTCTGCCACTACCCGCACCCGGTGACCGTCCACCGTGATGCTCTCGTCATCCGCCTCAACCTCTCTCGGATACCAACCATACGAGCTGTCATGCTTCAGCAAATGCGCCAGCGTGTAGGTGTCAGTCAGGTCATTAACCGCCACCACCTCCACTCCCGGCATGTCCATCGCGATTTTCAGCGCGTTTCGCCCAATTCGTCCAAACCCATTTATCGCAAGTCTAATCATCTCACCCCTCTTCCGTTTACCTCATACATTATTATCTACAATTATAGCATATCCACTTTGCACAAAAAGCCTAAAAAATCATTCACTTGACGAAATAGCGTTCGCCGTGCTACAATAGAGCTACGAAATAACTCTTACAGATAGTAATAGGAAGGGATCAGTGAACAAAGACCATGAGCGGCAACGCAAGCTTTTAAAATTGCGCGAGGAGCGCATGCGACAGATGAAAGAGCGCAACGCCAACCGAAACGCCGGCAATAATTCAGGCAATCGCCGCGGCAAAAACAACAGCCAGCAGGCCAATAAAAAGCAGGGCAATAATAGTAATAACGGCAAGAGCGGCCGTGGGCGCGGCAATAACAGCAACGAGCCGGCGCAAAGCAAATCCGCCGCCGATCGCGCCCGCCTGGCGGTTACGACTCGCCACGGCGAAGTCGTCCACGCTCAGCGTCTCAAGTTCCAGGATGTCAACCAACAAGCCAGCCAGCACGTCGTCGGCATCCCGGTCAACAAATCCCGCTTCAACGGCAACAAAGGACGTCAAATCACCGACATCGATCTCAAACGAATGCGCCCTGATCCAAACTCCGTCCGCGTCATCGCTCTCGGAGGTCTCGGCGAAATCGGCATCGGCAAAAACATGACCCTCATCGAATACAAGGACGAAATCATCCTCATCGACATGGGCACGCTCTTTGCCACTCCCGACTACCCAGGCATTAATTATATGATCGCCAACCTCGGCTACCTCGAGGACAAAATGCACAGGGTTAAAGCTATCTGTTTTACTCACTCTCACCTCGACCACATCGGTGCTACCCGCCACCTCCTTCCGCGTTTTTCGACCACCACCCCCATCTACGCAACCGAGTTCACCATCAACATGGTCAAGAAGCAAATGAACGAGCTGGCCGACCCACCGGAGATGAACTACATTTCTGTCGACCCGTTCAAGCACGAAAAGATTCAGGTCTCCGAACACCTCTCGATCGAGTTGGTTCACGTTCTCCACTCCGTGCCCGGCAGTGTCGCCATCGTCATCCGCACACCCAACGGCAACATCGTCCACATGGGCGACTGGCGCTTCGAAAACAACCCGCTTCTACCCAAGTTCGACATGCCTCGTCTCACTGAAATCGCCGCCAAGGAGCACATCGACCTCCTCCTCAACGAATCCACCAATATCGATTCCCCCGGCCACCACCCTCACAGCGAATACACCGTCGGCGAGAATTTCGGTCGCGTCATGGACGAGCGTGGTCACGGCCGCATCATTATTTCCTGCTTCTCCAGTCAGATCATGCGCATGCAGCTGGTTCTCGAAGAGGCAGCCAAGCGTGGCCGCAAGGTCGCCTTCGCCGGCTTCTCGATGATTACCAACCTCGAAGTCGCGCTCAAGTCCCAGCAAATCAAAGTCCCAAAAGACGTCGTCATGAAAATGGAAGACATCGTCAAGCTTCCTGACGACAAAGTCACCATCGTCTGTACCGGTTCTCAGGGCGAGCTCAACGCCGTCCTAAACCGCATGGTCACCGGCGCTCACAAATATATTAAGATCAAAGCCACCGACACCATCGTCTTCTCCTCTAGTCCGATCCCCGGCAACGAGCCCCACGTCGTTTCAACCGTCGACGGTCTCCTCCGCGAAGGCGCCCACGTCATCCAGCACGGCAAGACCCATATCCACGGCCTCGGCCCGCTTCACCTTTCCGGCCACGCTTACTACGACGATCACGTCGAGCTAGTCCAAACCCTCAACCCGACTAACTACCTCCCTATCCACGGTGAGTTCTACATGCTCGAGCACAACGCCGAAATGGCCGAAAACGTCTGCGGCATCAAACGCGAAAACATCCTCGTCGGCGACTGCGGCGACATCATCGAGCTCACCCCGGAAAAGAAAATCAGGAAAGCCGGCAGTGTTCGGGTTGGCTCCGATCTCTACGACGACAATGGCGCTCAAGTCAACGAAGCCGTCGTCAAAGACCGCATCCACATCTCGACCGAAGGCATCTTCATGGTTGTCTTGACTATCAGCCGCAAGACCGGCCGCCTGTTGAAAGTCCCCGACATCATCTCTCGCGCCTTCATCTACATCGACGAAAGCGAAGAGTTGATCGGCAAAGTCCGTTTCTACCTCCGCAACAAAACCGACTACAACGTCCGCGACGACAAGTCCCTAAAGGCCCTCAAAGAAAGCCTAAGAGACGACATCGCCCACATCCTCTACGACGCCACCGGCAACACCCCAGTCATCATCCCGGTCTTGAACTTGATTTAGCAGTAACCCGGATATTAAAAAGACCCCGAACTTAATCGGGGCTTTTTATACCTTACGGTATGTTCTTTTGTCTGCTCACGCTTCTTTAATTCCAAAGATGTCCATCCAAAGTCGTGCCGCCGGCGCTGCTTCCAGCCCACGCAGATTATACCAGCTTTGTATGTTCTCAAACATAGCTGCATACTTTACGCGTATCGCCTGAAAAATCATCAAAGCGAAGAAGATGTCTTGCTCGGCGCTGGCGCCGGAGAAAGCTATGCGAATCTTACCCTTTCGGGTGTTGTGATTGCTGCCTCCTATCACCAAATCTTCAAAGCCGATTTCAATACCGCCATGGAACGCCGTCAGGCCAAACTTGTCGCGGATTTCTTCTGCTATTTTTCTGGTGATTAACGTCGTGTCTTCCGGAAAATCGTAGTCGAAAGCTTCTCCTCTTTCCAAGCTGATAGACTGAGCTGCCTCCTTCAGCTGAGCGATGGTAATTTCTCCGCTCGCCGTCAAATTCGGAATCATACACAAAGTGTTCATCTTGGCCTCGGCAAAACTGCCTCCGCCCTTGTTGCCTTGCACGTCCAAAGTGTAATTCTGCCCTTCGTCGTCGTCGATGCACGCCACGATCGCCCGCCAGCCTCTCGGTACCAAATACTCGTACTGGCATACTAATCGTTCAATTTCCCGCAGAATCGCCGCCGTCATGACGCCACCTGTGCTTTCATCTTTCAGTTTCAGGATTTTCATATGAATTACCTCCGTATAATAAGATTTGCCGGGACATCCTTCGCTTTTAAGCAAACAAAACCATTAAATGTCCCTCCTCACAATTTGCGAGGTAGCTACCACCATTGTATCACACTTGTGACTAAAAGTCAATACTCCTTACGCTTATCTTTGGTCTTAACAGAGGTGTAAAACCACCAAAAACATGTTCAAAAACTTGCTTTTTAGCCAGCTCTCCCCCTATCCTCCCCACCCCCTATGGGTAGACACAGCGGAGGGTAAAGCCAGATTGCCGGTGTATTGCCTGTCCACCTGGCACTAGCATATTTCCGCCCCAGATATTAGTAGCGATGGCACCAGTGTCTGATCCGAGAGTAGAACTCCATAGAAGTATCCAGGTCGACGGAGCGTGTAAGCCGTCGCTGGGGTTTAACCAGCCCATGGAGACAGTGGCGAAGGGAACTTTATAAAGTTTCCCACCCCTGTTATAGGGCTGGCTTTATAAAGTTCCGACTCTCCTTCGCCACTGTTACATCGGGTAGTAGTTCGTCAAAAAGGTCAGGATTCACTCCTGCCTTTTTGACTTTAGCTAAAAGGGAAGAGGAAGAGAAACCGCTAGGTGTCTCTTAGCTGGACACTGTGTCTACCCATAGGGGGTGGGGAGATTAAAAGCGACTGTCGAGGGTGGGGATGTCGTCGTCGAGGTTGACGAGGGTGCCGATGGTGGAAATTTGCCCGAGCGAGAGGGTGCGTTCGGGGGCATCGCCGCTTAGGGTGTGGTTGAGGAGGCGGCGGAGATTGCTGATGGCGCCGGCGCGGACACGGTCGATGCGGGTGGTCGGTGCGGCGGAAGGGGCGATCATGGCCTCGAGTTCGCGGCGGAGTGAAAAGAACGCATCATCGACACTGAGAGTCTCTAGCGGGAGCGTGCTTGTGGGCGCGTTGATTACTTGCACCTCGCGTTCCTCGAGACGCTGACGGGAAGTAGCCATAAGCTTTATAACATTAACCATATTTCTGCAACTATTGTAGCATCTGCCGCTGGGTTGTCAAAGCATGGGCGGGATGAGTGTCCGCGCATTTTGGTCGGCGCGCTTAATAGGAATGATTCTTCTGTTTTTGCAGTTTTCCTTCTCTGAGCCCTCAGAGACAAAATGCTACAAGGGTTATGCTTGTATTGGTTTTAGGGATTTGGTAAGATTCTCCTTGGGTTTTGGACTGGTTTAGGAGGTTACCGTTGAGTTTCCACGCGGGCTTCTTAGACTATCCTAGTTGAACTTTAAGAAGTCCATATTTCGTCAGCTGGAGGACTTATTCTTCAGCAGGAAGGAGTAGCCTATGTTTGAGTTTAAACTCTTTCGACGTCTAGTCATCATACTAGACATCAAGGTGAAACGTCTGAAAAGGCGTAGATAGCTAAACTCACGTCTTACGACGTGAGCTAAGCAAACCCAGAAAAGAGTACTAGGCTCTTTTCAATGATTATATTTTAACAAACATTAGCGCTAGACGCAAGCTCCCCACCCCCTACGGGTAGACACAGCGGAGGGACATGCCTAAATGCTTGCCAGACACAACTGTGGCCAGATAGACGTTGGTGGGTGTCACGTTCATATACAGCGTGTTGGTTGAGTGTAAAGAAGCCGGATACCACGCCGCGCGAATGTCATGTGCGTAGACACCACTATCGGGAGCAATATACCCCATGTTGACAGTGGCGAAATTGGTCTGGCTCGCCAAAGCTCGCAATAAAGCAGACAAAATGTCATTTTGATCTGCTTTATGCCTAACGGCGTTCGCTAGCGCTCACGAGGAGAGAAGCTTTATAAAGTCTCTCCTCCTTCGCCACTGTCGCGGATAGCTATTTTGGTCGAGGTCAAGGGCTAGTCGAGCAGTCTTTATTCGCGCGCATATGGGCTGCTTCGCTACAGTCTAATATCCTAGCTGCACACACCATTATCGAGCGTACATACGCGAACCCCGGCTGGGGCACGCAACCGCAAAAACATCAGGGGCGTTCCCTCCGCTGTGTCTACCCGTAGGGGGTGGGGAGCTCCTCACGAGAGCCTAGCTAGACACCAAGGACTATGCTACCCTATTATCAGGGTGAGCGTACCTATAATTTTTGGAGGTGTTATTATGAAGCATGTTCTATTAAAAATCAGCGGCGAACAGCTGGGTAATGGCGATCATGGCTTTAGCGTTAGCTATGCCGAGTGGTTAGCCCGCGAGATTCAAAAGGCGCAACTTGCGGCAGACCGGGCCGGCCAGCGCACAGGCATCGCCATCATGGTCGGTGGCGGTAACTTTATGCGTGGCGCCCAGCTCGGGTCCAAGCTTGTCCAGCGCGTCACGGCCGACAACGCCGGTATGCTGGCGACAATCATGAACGCCATTATGCTGCGCGATGTCTTTGTCTCGCTCGAGATGCCCGTCCGCGTCTACTCTAAGAAAGGCGTCGACGGCATGGTTGATTATCTCGACCCGCTCCGAGCGCAAAGCAAGCTGGCCGAAGGCGGCGTCGTCATTCTTGGCGGTGGCACAGGCAACCCATTCGTCACCACCGACTCCGGCGCGGTTCAATTAGCCCTTGAGCTGGGCTGCTCGAAAGTCCTCAAAGCAACCAAGGTCGACGGCGTCTTCACCGACGACCCCGAGACCAACCCCGACGCCAAGAAGCTCGACTACGTTACCTATCAAGAAGCCGTCAACAACCCCAAGCTCCGTGTTATGGATAAAGCGGCCCTTGGCGCTGCTGGCGACGCCGAGCTTCCCATCATTATCTTCAAGCTAGAAGAGGGCAGCATCACGCGCGCTGTTCTCGGCGACAGCCTAGGCACCACCGTCGGCCCATAAGCCAAGACAAACTTTATGGCCATAAAGGAGAGGATTACATCCTCTCCTTCTCTTATTCTTAGAAATTATTTCCTTTTCGTATAGATATACCGCACAAACTCCGTCCCGTCATCATACTCCCCCCGCCCCACTTCCTCTCTGCTATACAACCTCTCATCCAACTCCGGGAAAAACACATCAGCCTCCTCATTCTTCGCCTGAACCTCCGTCAAATACAGCTTATCACAGTCCGCCAGTGTCTGTCGGTACAAACTCGCCCCGCCAAACACAAAAATCTCCTCGGAAGCCGCCAGAACCGCCTTCCCCGGCTCCCCTGCCCGCACCACGTCGATTTCGCCACCGTATTTCGCCGCTTTTACAAACTCCGCCAAATCCGTCACCACATTCACCCACTCCGGCGCCAAAAACGCCTCAAAATCCAGCACAAAGTACTCACGCCCCACCAGCCGCTTCGGCAGCGACTCATAAGTAGCCCGCCCCATCAAGAGCTTCCGCCCCATCGTCGTTTCTTTCACGTACGGCAACTCCCCCCGCCCCTTAAAAGCCAATTCCTTACCCACCCCAATCTCTCGGTTCTCACCCATCGAAGCTATTATGCTCAACATCTTACAGTGGTGCTTCTACTGCGGCCCACGAAGCGTCTTCGTCGTCGCTCGGCACTGATACAGACACTTGATCGCCCTCTTTTAGGCGGAAGAACGTCACACTCGCCAACAAAATCCGGTATTCTTTACCGTTCACCTCGACGTAATACATGCCATCATGCGACGTCAGCGTCCCAACCACCTGCTTGCGTGGCGCTGGGCTAATCTGCTTATAAACAAACCCACCATCTGCCGTAATCGTCAACTTCATGATGTCACCCTCAACCAGCTTCGACTTTGAAGCGTAGTTCGCCGGCACCGGGTAGTTTTTGCCATCGGGGCCGACCATCACCTGCCCGTCAAAAATCCCCTCAATCACCTTGCCTTCCGCCGGAACCGCCGGTGAAGTCACGCGGGGTAGCACCACCTGGCCGTCCTCGCCAACTACGCTACTAAGTAGCTCTCTGGCGGTGGCTAGATTCACTTCTGCTTCATGCAGCAAGTTTTTGAGTCGTTTTAGTTGTTTTTCAGGCAATTCTGCCATAGACCTACCTCTCGCTTTCTACCCTTAGACTACCAAAAAACTGCCTGCTTGTCAATACTAAAGTCAAGTTTTCCACAGATTTCGCCCGTCTTTACCTAGGTTTTCTTATTCTCCTGCCCGATACCCCACGTCTCGAAGCGCATTCATGATGTAAATAAACGCGTCATAAGGCGTGTCATACGCCGACATCTTGATTACCCCGTCATCGTCATTAAAGTCCTTCGTCGACAAAAAGTACAGATTTTCTACACATTGCAACCGTCGCCAGTCACTCGCCAGCTCCTTATCTTTCCTAAGCAGCACCGCCTCTTCCAGCGCGTAAATCTTCTCGATAATCTCATGTTGCATCGCATTCTCCAGCCAGCCCGACAAATCCCGCTCCCCGTCCGCCCCCGTCACCGTCTCCTGGCACGTTAGTTCTGCCGTCGCCCGCTTCTTCGTCGCGTCCTCCACTGTCAAGAACCTGTTCCCCGCCGCCTGCCACTGCTCCACAAAATGCCTAAAGAACTCAAAAATCCCCGTTTCCGCCCCATTATGCTCACCAAACACCTCCATATCCAGCCCGATCTGCACTACCTCGTCCGCCTCCCCCGCCGCCTCGCAAAATTCCACGTATTTCTCCGCCGTCAGTGGCCAGCCATCCCAAGACTGATCAGAAAATCGCTTCGAAACATCCTCACTCAGTCGATAATCCCGCATCAGAAGCTTCACTCGCTTCGCTTTCGGCGGTTTATAAACATACCCACCCCGTCGCCAGCCCAGCACGTTCTCGCAACCTTCCGCCATCACCCCCGCATACCCCTTACGATCCGCCCAAAGACCTAAGCGGTCATTATAAGCCAACCCGGTATTACAAAACACTCTCGGCTTCGCGCCAAATAACTTCTTCATAGCTTCCGCGTGCATCTTCACCTGCCGGTCAAACTCCAAGCTAGAGTACAAAAACGCCAAACTATGATAATACGTCTCTCCGAGTAGCGCCACCCGCCGTGTCTTCATCGCCCGTTGCAACAGCTCAATCAAATCCGGCCGCCAAGCCATCGCCTGCTCCAGCCACACTCCACTCACCCCCAAGCTCACCCGAAAATCCGTCGTTTCCAGCAGCTCCACCAACATTTCCAGCATCGGCCGATACGACCGCTCCGCCACTTTCTCAAAAATATACTTGTTTTGCGTCCGCTGAAACGCCGGCGAGTCAAAATAGTCACTCTTCTGCCCAATATCAAACATCGAATAATGCCGCACTCGCCACGGCTGATGCATATGCAAGCTTAGCGCCACAGTTTTCATCGCGCCCACCTCCAGTAACTGTTCAAAATCAAATCCGCCACCTTATCCCATGGCAACTTGGTGTATTCTCGCCCGATGCTCCGCCGCATATCTCTCTGTAGCCCCGGCGACGACGCGATATTATATAGCGTATCCGCCAGCCGATGCGTATCCCAATAGTCATATTTCAGCGCGTTATGTAGCACCTCCCCCGCCCCCGATTGCCGCGTCAAAATCAGCGCCGCGTCATGGTGCGCCGCCTCAAACGCCGTCAAACCAAACGGCTCACTACACGACGACATCACAAACACATCACAAACGCTATAAATATCCCGAAGCTCCCGTCCCCGAATAAATCCGGTAAACAGCACATCCTCACTCACGCCTTTTTCCGCGCTAATGCGTAGCAATTCATCTCGCTGCTCGCCATCCCCAGCAATCACCAGAGTCATCTCCGGATGCCTCTCCCTCGCCACCGCGAACCCGTCTATCAGATATCCAATCCCCTTCTGCACCGTCAACCTTGCCGTCGTCGCGACAATCGTCCGCCCCTGTCTTCTCAGGCTCTCCAAATACTTGTACCGGCTCGGATCGTAATCGTGCACCCCCCAATCATTCGCGTTAAATCCATTGTGCGCCACCCGAATCTTATCTCCCGGGATCCCATATCGCTCCTCAATGATCCGCTTCGTCAGTCCGCTCACCGCCAAAACCTCATCCGCCATCATCAGCCCCTCGCGCTCAATTTCATGAATCAGCGGGTTTCCGAGCCCACCACCCGCCCGATCAAACTCCGTCGCGTGCACATGTGCAATCAGCGGCACGCCATATTCCTTCCGCGCTATCACTCCCGCCTCAAGCGTCAGCCAGTCGTGCGCATGTACCGCGTCCACTTCCTCTCTCTCTAAATATTCCCGAATAAACTCGCCATACAGCCGCTGAATCTCCCGCATCGACAGCCCAAACTCACCCTTTTCATCCACAGTCCTCGAATCATACGAGCCAAACTTCATCGCCGCCGGCCCTAAAGTCGTCGCCGGCACCACCTCCATAAAATCCACATCATGATCCGCGTCATAGGGCAAGACAAAACTGATATTCGCGCCCTTTTTCGCCAAACTCTCCGCCAGATGATAACAGGCCACTCCCAGACCGCCACTGTTGTGCGGCGGTAACTCCCACCCTAGCATCAGGATCCTCACTGCTTACCTCTCATTAATCCTCAGTATAGCAGGGTTTTCTGAGAAGTGCTAGTGCTTTAAGTCAGGTTTTTCGAGCTTATCTGTATAACAGATAGAGCCATAAAAGCGGCTATTCCTCCTCTCGACGGGCTCCGTAAACTAGGGTCGTGCCGTTGGTGGGTTGCTTGTTCCAGATATTCAGTTGATCTTTCGTGACCTCGACATCAAAATGGTCGCCCGAAACAGTCGGGTCATACTCAATTTTGCCATCTTCTTTAGCGTGCTTTCGACCTACAGCATGCCTGCCTTCGTCCAGTTCTTCATAACCAGTCGTGCCCAAGGAGTTGAAGAAATCATCCGTAGTCAATAGGTATTTCCCGTTATAGTGGCGCATGATGACCGTTGGTGTGTCATCGTTATCAATGATGAATGCAACTCGTTTAGACGGGTCAGAATCCTCAGCTGATTTCTTAGCTTTATTCATATTTTCCGGCTCAGGCAGTTCGATAAGGTAAAAATTTTGCCGACCAGCCTGGATTTCGGCCATAACACCGATGTCATAAAGCCTATGCTCTTTAGCCCATTCAGAATTAGCAGCATGTAGCGGGTCGCGCGTAAATCGGGCATCATCTTTTAAGCTAGCACCTTGCCCAGGCTCCATGGCAAGTTCTCTGGGCGGTGGAGTGTTTTCTTTGGCTTCTGTACCGACCGCGACACCATCCATATTCCATTCACTACCTTGATCCGAGTTTTGCTCTCCGGAACTCTGTTTATTCTTATTGCCAAACCCAAACACAAAACCTCCTCTTCGTTAACTTCTATAGGATTAAAGTATAGCACCAAATAAGAAAACATTATACTGACGACAATTCCTCCCCACCCGGCTCCGTGAGCGTCTCAGACTAAGGAGATGATATACTGTTATCAATGAGAGCGTTATATAGGAAGTACAGGAGCCTGTCGCTTGACCGCGTCGTCGGCCAAGACCACATCACCGTCCCCCTCGCCGCCTCTATCAAATCCGGCAAGCTTTCCCACGCCTACCTCCTCACCGGCCCCCGCGGCGTCGGCAAAACCTCCGTCGCCCGCATCATAGCCCACGAAATCAACCGCTTCCCCTACCAGCTCGAAGACCACTATGTCGACATCATCGAAATCGACGCCGCCTCCCACACCGGCGTCGACAACATCCGCGACCTCCTCGAGCGCGCCGAGCTCGCCCCCACCGCCGGCACCCACAAAGTCTACATCATCGACGAAGTCCACATGCTCTCTAAATCCGCCTTCAACGCCCTCCTCAAGACCCTCGAAGAACCCCCCGCCCACGTCATTTTCCTCCTCGCCACCACCGACGTCGACAAAGTCCCCGTCACCATCCTCTCCCGCGCCCAGCAGCTCAAATTCCGCCTCGCTAGCGAGGACACTCTCGCTAAGCACCTCACCGAAATCGCCGCCGCCGAAAAAATCAAAATCACGGAGGGAGCTCTCGCCCTCATCGCCCGCCTCGGCCGCGGCAGTTTCCGCGACGCTTTAAGCCTCCTCGACCAAGCTTCATCCCTTCCCGGCGAGATTACCGAATCCGCCCTAGAAGAGGCCTTTGGACTCGCCGATGAAGGCCTAATTAACCGCATTTTAACAGAGGTCAAATCCCAAAACCCCCATAATGCTATTGCTATTTTGGATGAAGTGTGCTATAATGGTACAGTAGGAGAAATTTCTCCCGATCTTATCGAGCGCCTCATCGCGCTTATTTTAGACCAAAAAATCACCCCCGCCTACCCCCTTGCCACCCGCCTCGCCCGCTGCCTTTCCGACCCCTCCCCCCTCCCCCTCTCCCTCAAAACCAAACTCGCCTTCCTCGAAACCCCAGCCAAGCCTTCCTCCGGCGCTTCTTCGCCGGATCTAGCTGCGTCAGAAAACCTCGTTTTTAGGGCCCCTACCCCAAAAACTTCGACAAATCTTCCTTCGTTAGACCGCAGCGCTTCAGCAACCGGCAAGACTGTCGAAAGAAGTGTGTCGATGAGCGAGGCGCAATCGACTAGCGCCTCTAAAGGCAGCGTGCCCGACCAACGGGGAAGGGTTGAGCAAGCGAACCCCGTAACGACGGGCGTGAGTGCAGCGTCTGCCGTAGAGGCGGCTAACGATAGCGCTCGTGTCACCGAAGGAAGTGTATCCGAACGGACTGGCGCAAGCGTGAAGAGTGAATCCATATCAGAGGGTGATTTGATTTCCGAAGACTCTTGGAAGCAAGCCGTCGAAACCCTGAAAAAGCCCAAACCCGGTATTTACGCCATCATCAAAGACAAACCCATCGACATCAACGGCCAAAAAATCACCGTTTTCGCAGGCAGCCCCTTCTTCCAGAAGAAAATCGACGTCGCCGACGTCAAACACCTCCTCACGGCCACCCTCCCCGGCGCCGAAATCATCATCTCCAGCAAAAAATCCTCTAAACCCCCTGCCCCCGCCTCCATATCTGATATAATCGAGATAGGAGAGGAGGTTACACTAGATGTCGAATTCTGACGCTACCCCGGCCGGCAAAGTCCTGCCGCAAAATCTTGACGCGGAGAAGTCGCTGCTTGGCGCCATCCTCGTCAGCCCCGACGCCCTCGACGACGCCACCGAGCACGTCGTCGCCACCGATTTTTACGATCCTCGCCACCAGGGTATCTTCGCCGCCATGATTGACCTCTTCAACCGCCATCAACCCGTCGACCTCCTCACCGTCACCAACGAACTCCGCGGCCTAAAAACTCTCGCCAAAGTTGGTGGCGCCGCCTATCTTTCCGAACTCACCACTCACGTCCCCACCGCCGCCCACGCCGCCGCCTACGCCAAAATCGTCGCCGACACCGCCGTCCGCCGCCGCCTCATCAAGGCCAGCGCCGACATTTCCGCCCTCAGCTTCGACGAAAGCGCTGGGGTCGAAGAGCTCCTCGGCCAAGCCGAAAAGCAACTCTTCTCCGTCAGCGATCAAAACCAGCAAACCGACATGGTTCTCCTCGAGCACATCCTCGCAGAAAGTTTCGACCGCATCGAAAACCTCCACAAAAACAAAGGCGCCCTCCGCGGCCTCAAGACCGGCTTCCACGACCTCGACCGCATGACCGCTGGCCTCCAAAAGTCTGACCTCATCATCATCGCCGCCCGCCCCGCCATGGGTAAAACCACCCTCGCCACCAACCTCGCCTTCAACGTCGCCACCATCAACAGAAAAGGCGTCCTAGTCTTCAGCCAAGAGATGAGCAAAGAGCAAATCGTCGACCGTATGCTCGCCGACGCTTCTGGCATCGACAGCTGGAACATCCGCACCGGCAACCTCGGCGCCGACGATTTCACCCGCCTCACCGAAGCCATGGGCGAAATGTCCGAAGCCCCGATTTACATCGACGACACCCCCGGCATGAGCGTCCTCCAAATGCGCACCAAAGCCCGCCGCGCCGCCCACCAGCACGGCATCGGCCTCATCGTCATCGACTACCTCCAGCTCATGAGCGGCAACTCCCTCCGCGCCGACAACAACCGCGTCCAAGAAGTCTCCGAAATCTCCCGTGGCCTCAAGCTCATGGCCCGCGAACTCGACGTCCCAGTTATCGCCCTCTCGCAGCTCTCCCGCGCCGTCGAATCCCGCACCCCGCCCATCCCCATGCTCTCCGACCTCCGCGAATCCGGCTCCATCGAGCAGGACGCCGACATCGTCATGTTTATCTACCGCGAAGATTACTACAACCCCGAAACCGAACGCCAACGCATCACCGATCTCATTATCGCCAAGCACCGAAACGGCCCCGTCGGCAAAGTCGAACTCTACTTCGACCCCGAACGCCTCCGTTTCGTCAGCCTCAAACGAGACCAATCTTAATCCCGCACCGCTACCAAAATAATCCGCCCCGGCGAGGTTCGCTCGTGACGCTGCGAGGTCGTGCCGTTCTGCCGAGCTACCACCTCCCCATAAAAATCCTCCAATCGCTCCGATGTACAAGTCATAATCGTAATCGTCTTCCGCCCATACCCCTGCGATCCAATGATATCACCCATCCGCATCACCTGCGGACAATTCGCCTCTCGCCAGCTCAAGTTTCCATGTCGCGCCCGCACAAAATCATCCGTATTCCCTCCCGCTATACAGAGGTAAGGTAGTTGTTGCGCCTTCGTCACGGTATAGCTATGCGTCTGACCGTGCAGTGTCACCGAAATCCGCTGCCCTACCCGCACTCCACTCAAGCCGCCCAAGATATTACTGCTGTTGTGACCATAAATAAAAGTATTATTCGAGCCATTACTAAACCACGCCGCCCGCCCGCTAGCTCTGGTCGGCACCCAAGACGTGCTCACGCTATTATCCATGCAAACATTAATCCCCGCACTACCGATTACTATACGGTGAGCACAGGTCGTGGCGGGAGGATTTACGGTCGTCGAAGGTTGGTTCAAGGTCGTCGGGCGATTCACGGCTATCGTCGCCAAATCAACTGGCTCTTCCTTCTCAATCTTTGCCGGGCAACCCGGCAAAGTCAACCCTTCCGGGCAAACCAAATCACCGACCTCATCAGTCGGTATTAAACCTACCTCCGTTAGTGGCTGGTGCCAATCGAACGTCGGCCCTTCGTCTATTTTCGCCCCAAGCTCATGCGTCATCAGTTCGCTTGCCGTGTTTGATAGCGCCATTAAAGGCGTAAAGGCCATCGTTAGCGACACTAGCGTAACCACCAATTTCCACATAATAATACGACTTTAGCATACTTACGCCAAAAAGTCAACGCTCGCGTACTAGTCCACTACCTTCGCAACCATCTCGGCCTTACCTCGGCCCACATCAAGGCCGATGCTTCCTCAGCGCTGTCTGATGCGTCTTGTAGTGCGGATCGTACTTCGCCAATTCGCTATAAAACGCCTTCGAATGATTCATATGTCGAATATGCGTGAGCTCATGCAGGATCACATAATCAATCAGCGGCTGCGGCAACCCTACCAGCCCGATATTCAGCGAAATCGTATTATTACTGCTACGACTCCCCCATCGCGTCCGCATATTCCCTAACCGAATCTTCTGCTCCGGGAATCCATGTAGCTTGGCCAACTCTCGACACCGCTCCGCCAGCACTTCCTCCGCTTTCTTGCGCTTCGCCTTTTTCTTCTCCAGCGCTAGCCGCTCTTGCATCGACGGCTCTTTTTTCGGCCTCGACCCCTTTGGCTTCGGCTCTTTCGCCGCCGTCAAATCCGACTTTCGCCTCCAAAACATCGCCCCAGCTCCGCCCCTACAGCGAAAGCTTTTCGAGCACGCCTCGCACCTGCGTATTGAATGTGTGCTTCCCAGAAATCATAATCGGTCGCTCGCTATCTACCGGCAACTCAGTATTCGCCATCGCCGCCGCCACAATCTCCTTAGTCGTCTCGCCAGCCTTGATTTTCTCTAGTGCTCGTCGCCTCATCACCGGCGCGTCCACCTGTAGCCACACCAGCCGCGCGTTGTAACCCGCCTGGCTCGCCAGCGTTCGGAACCGTTGCCGATTCGCCTTTTTCGCTAGGCCCCCGCTAATTACAATCGGCTGTCGCGAATCCAACAAATGCCGCACGATAATCAGCCCGATTTTGTTAATCATCGCCGTTTCTTCATCTGAGAAGTTTGGTTTGGCTTTTAGCTCGAAGCGCAACGCGTCAAAATCCACGCATGGCGCCGAAAACAGCCGCGCAAACTGCTCAGCGAACGTGGTCTTGCCACTTCCCGCATTCCCGCCCACCATTAGCAACAATGGTTTCGCCATCTTCCTCCTCTGTTAATCTGATTGTAGCACATACGATACAGATTTGCTATATTTTACTCCTAAGCCGCCTCGTCATCATCAAAAAAATCGTTCAAGAGACTGTCCATGCGAGTCTTGACTAGATTCTCCACAAAGCCAACAAAGCCTTGCGTCGTCTGACTGTCTTTGGCTAATTCCACGGTCGCTCCCTCCCCAAGAGCGGCCTCTAACAGGCTTTTCATCATTTCCCAGTCACCGGTAATCTGCGCCCTAGTAAACACTTCAAAGATCTCTTCGGTGGAACCTTCACGACCGGCCATGTAGGTAATCATCCGCTCGAGCGCCATACGCTCCTCAGCCCTTGCAAACTCTAACGACCACACTTTATCGCCGTCCCACCTTGCGCTAACCTTATCATCTGCGTCCATGAAGTGCTCCGCATACTTATCGAGCGCCGCTCTCTCCTCTGCAAACTCCGGGTTGGTGCGTATTTGCTCCTGCACAAACCGTTTCGCTCGCTCTTCCTCCATCGCCTCGTTGACCGCCCACATCAATTGCTGGCCACCATCCCCTTCCGACGTCATGCGCAGTCCCGATGTTGAATCTACCAACTTCCCTTCCGATGACACTATCACTTTGTTAGCGTCGTTAGCGTGGCCTAATTCGTGATACAAGTGCGATAGCATCTGCGCCTTGCTGCGAGTCGGGTTATCTTGGATGAAAATCGCGTTTTGGAACTGAGCGCTAAACCCACCCGTGCCATTGTCACCGTAGTGTTGCTCCCAAGCTTCCTGCGGCACTATATAGACGTTCGGAAGGTGCAGTTCTGTATCCAGCCCCAATTTCTCTCTTTCTTGCTGTAGCCCTTCTTGCGCCAGCGAGAACATTTTCTTCTCCTGTTCCGTCATCTCCCTTGACGCCTCAATCATTCTCTTGAATTTATCGGGCATGTTGGCCTCTTGCCCCATGCGGTCGAGCTCCTCCCACGTTTGCTGGAACGAATCCTGCCCGCTATCCCCATTTCCACCAACGTCTATCCTTAAGGCATCCCAGTCTGTCGCCCCCTCCTCACCACGTATCAAGGAGTCCCAATCAGCGGGCTCTTCTTTATCACGTCTTAGATCGTCCCACCCCACCGCGCCCTCTCGTTCGACATGGCTGATCGTAGTTTTTGTGTTCTTCGGGCGCTCCATGTCTCATTCTACGGGGGGGGGGCTTATATGTCAACTCCTCCCAACCCCCTAGCCCGAGGTCAGGCTCTGCCTGCCTCGGGCGTCCTGTCCGAGCGCGTATGCGCGAGTAGACGGAGGATATGGGTGGGGCGTTGCAGAAAGCTAGTAACTTTGTTAAAATATAATCATTGAAAAGAGCCTAGTACTCTTTTCTGTTTGGTTGTTTAGTTGGTCGTTAGACCAACTAAACTATTTCTCCTGAACCTCAACGGTGTAGGTAATTAACCCGAACAATACACTAAGAATGGTTTTCTTTCGCATATCACACCTCCTTTCTTGAAAAAACAATGGACTTCTTAAAGTTCAACTAGGA
>WRMD01000013.1 GCA_009777315.1 Candidatus Saccharimonadota bacterium | reverse complement strand
CCCGCCGGCTCCAATCTCTCCCTCCAACCCTCCCCTCCCGCCCTCACCTCTGGCGCCAACACCATCCCCGCCCTCGCCGGTACCATCGCCGCCCCCACCACCATGCCCTCCGACCGCTGGGGTTTCTGCGTCCCTAATACTCACGCCCAAAACGTCGCTAACGGCTTCACCACCTCCTGCACCGTCTCACCTCTCTTCGCCGCTGTCCCCACCGCCCCAACTATCATCAAAAACGTCGACACCCTACCGACCACCCCCGACCAGCAAAACACCCCAATCCATTTCGGCGTCCGCACTACCGCCACCTCCGCCCCCGGCACCTACACCTCACTCGTCACTATAACCGCCGCCATCAACACTCCTTAGTTTAGTCATGGCGGAGCAAATAATAGGACAGATCTCTCCCCCCAACCCCGACTCTTGGAACAACCTCACCGAAAATCTCACAGAGTACATCCCCCAACCCGAAAACCCCAGCCCCAAACCGGACCAGTTCGCTAACGTCTTCGACTACCGAGACGCCATCGGCGAGAACGTCAAATATCGCGACTCCATCAAGACCGTCGAGCGCGCCCTCGCTCACTTCGACGCCGGAGAAGCTATCCCTAAATACCAGGCCGAAGCCGTCGCTCCCCTCCTCGACCAATACGAACACCACCTCGCCGACACCTACAAACAATCCCTCGACCAGCTCATCCACTTCTCCTCTCCTCTCGAAAAAGGCTACGGCAACATCAGCCCCCTCGGCAAGCCCGTTCAAGATTACGCTCACCGAAACCTCGATAAATACGACGGCAACGAAGCCGCCGGCATGGAAGACGCTATGATGACCCTTGTCGAAGCCGACTACCAGCTCGACCTCGCCACTGCCGCCAACGACCAGCCTCGTGCCGCCGCCCTCCGCACCGTGATTTTCAGTATCGTTCCCCAGCGATACTCACTCGACGTCCGCGACATGTCCAATAAAGACTACCAAACCTACCTCAACAATCCCGACCAAAACCCCGCCCTCGAACAAAAGTACCGCCGACCCGCATTCAGCAATCTCTCCGACTACATCCGCTCCCAATCCTCCGAAACTTCCGGCTCCTACACTATGCGCGACGGTAAGACCGATGTCTACGAAAACACCTATCGCATCTCCACCGAAGCCACCGATGCCCTGCTCGACACGCTGAACACTGCCAAAACCCAATCTGCCACTCTCGACCGCGTCCAGGCCTTCCGCGCCACCGTCGACCCTAGCGCCACCTCCGCCAGCGCCCCTAAAGCCGGCTAATCTAACTATTTTGACGACGACGCTTATGGTATAATCATTAGTAATCATGGAAGGCAGTGGGCTAAGAATCGAAACGCTACTCGACACAGCGGTCAACCGCAACGCTTCCGACCTCCACATTCAGGTCGGCAGCCCCCCCACCTTCCGTATCAACGGCCAACTCATCCCTTATAGCGGCGAACCTCTCAGCCAAGAAGCCGTCCTCGCCCTCGTCCACGCCGTCCTCGACGTCGAGCAACAAAAACTCCTCGAATCCGACCGCGAACTCGACACCGCCTTCGCCTTCGGCACCATCGCCCGCTTCCGCCTCAACGCCTTCCACGAAAAAGGCCACCTCGCCGCCGCCTTCCGTCTCATCCCCAAAACCATCCCCAGCTTCATGTCCCTCGGCATCCCCGCCGTCGTTGAAACCTTCACCGACTTCTCTAAAGGCCTCGTCCTCATCACCGGCCCCACCGGCTCCGGCAAAACCACCACCCTCGCCGCCCTCATCAACAAAATCAACCACGAGCGCGCCCTCCACATCATCACCATCGAAGACCCTATCGAATACACCTACGAAAGCAAGCGCTCCCTCATCGTCCAGCGCGAAGTTCACTACGACACCTTCAGCTTCAACGCCGCCCTCCGCTCCTCCCTCCGCCAAGACCCCGACGTCATCCTCGTCGGTGAGATGCGCGACCTCGAGACCATCTCCTCCGCCATCACCCTCGCCGAAACCGGCCACCTCGTCTTCGCCACCCTCCACACCAACTCCGCCGGCGCCAGCATCGACCGCATGGTCAACATCTTCCCCGCCGAGCAACAACTCCTTATCCGCGCCCAGCTCGCCAACATCCTCCAAGGCATCTGCTCCCAACGCCTCCTCCCCGCCCTCAAAGGCGGCCGCATCGCTGCCTGTGAAATCCTCGTCGCCAACCACGCCGTCCGCGGCATCATCCGCGAAGGCAAAACCCACCAGCTCGACGCCGTCATCCAAACCGGCATCGACCAAGGCATGCAAACCATGGACCGCACCCTCGCCAAGCTCGTCAAAAACGGCACCATCTCCTACGATGTCGCCATCGAAGCCGTCAACGACCTCCCCGAGTTCGAAAGGATGGTTCGCCGCTAAATGAACCGGTTTAATTACGTAGCCAAAGAGCCCGAGACCGGCCAAATCATCAAAGGCGCCATCCAAGCCGAAAACGAACACGCCGCCGGCAAGCTCCTCGTCGAGCGCGGCCTCATCCCTCAAGCCATCCGCGACGCCGGTCTCAATTCTTGGTTCGCCTCCATCACCAACCGAGTCACCGCCAAAGACAAAATCCTTTTCACCCGCCAATTCGCCACCCTCATCAACGCCGGCGTCCCCCTCGACCAATCCCTCCGCACCGTCTCCGAGCAAACCATCTCTAAACCCATGCGCGCTATCATCGAAGACGTCCACGTCGCCGTCGAAGGCGGTACCCCTATCGCCGACGCCATGGCCGGCCACCCTCGCGTTTTCAGCAACGTCTACGTCGCCCTCATCCGCTCCGGCGAAATGTCCGGTACTCTCGACCTCGCCATGCAGCGCCTCGCCAACCAGCTCGAAAAAGACGCCGAAGTCCTCTCTAAAATCCGCGGCGCCCTCATGTACCCCGTCATCGTCCTCATCGTCATCGCCCTCGTCATGGGCTTCATGCTCTTCACCATCGTCCCCCAAGTCGAAGGCCTCTACACCGACCTCGGCCAACCCCTCCCCCAGCTCACCGCCATCATGCTCCGCGTCGCCAACTTCATGATGAACTACTGGTGGGTCATCGTCCTCGTCGTCATCGCTATGTTCGGCGGCGGCGTCCAATTCTTCCGCACCAAACGCGGCATCAAGTTCCGCGACACTTTCTACCTCAACATCCCCGCCTTCAAAGAACTTTTCCTCCGCCTTTACTGGGGTCGTTTCTGCCGCACTACCCAGATTCTTTTGAACACCGGTGTCCCGCTCGTCGAAGCTCTCCGCATCTCCACTGACGCCGTCGCTAACGTCACCATCGAATACAGCCTGAACGAAGCCATCATGCTGGTCGAAGGCGGCAAACCTCTCTCCGATTCCCTCAAGATGCAGCCCTACGTCATGCCCATCGTCCCCCAAATGGCCGCCATCGGCGAACAATCCGGCAAAATGGACGAACTCCTCGGCAAAGCCGCCCAAATCCTCGAATCCGAGCTCGACGAAAAAGTCCGCACCATCTCCACTCTCATCGAGCCTGTCCTCATGGTTGTCCTCGCCATCGCCGCCGGCGGTATGATCGCCGCCATCCTCTTCCCCATCTACCAACTCGTCGGCGGCATCTAACCCCCTCAACAATCAAGTTAGAGGATTGACTCCATGCCATCAAACTGTTAAAATAATCTCATAAGGGGCGCTAGAAACCCCTGTGTGTTTGTGGTTTAGTCGGTCGTAAGACCGACTAAACTAGTCTTGTTCCGTCAGTTCAGTGATTTTCAATAAACCAAATAGTAAAACTACCTGCTTGTATTTACTCATGTAAACCTCCTTCCTAAAACTGGACTCCTAAGTTACACTCTAGCAATACAACCCTTGTAGCATTTTGTCTCTGAGCCCTCAGGGGTGAAAAACTGCAAAAACAGAAGAATCATTCCTATTAAGAAAACTCCTTCGCCACTGTCTCAATGGGTCTATTCCTCTCCCCTCGTGGGCTGTATGATCAACAACGTGCGCTTTGGTGGTCATCGTCACTATACTCAGACGTGCGCGCCACTCAACCAGACCTGAATAGTACACAGCTCCGTCCAGGTACAATCTATACTACCAAAGACTATGGCCACTCCCTCCGCCGTGTCTACCCGTAGGGGGTGGGGAGGAGAGGTAGAAGATTCCCCCCAGGTGTGGTATAACATTACAAGTGGCACCATAGCTCAGCTGGTTAGAGCGCAGGACTCATAAGCCTGAGGTCAGTGGTTCGATCCCACTTGGTGCTACCATTTGCATAAAACCAGTCGTTCCAAAGCGACTGATTTTGCTTTGTAAGGATTATAGCATGGGCGCGCTTCTCCCCACCCCCTACGGGTAGACACAGCGGAGGGGAAAGCCGTAAGGCTTCATAGCAGCGACATCCGGATAGACATATATAGCAGACGCTTGTGTGTAAGAGGTCATTGTGTTTGACATCAGAGTTGACGCCCACCAAAAGGTGTGGGTTGACCCATATCGAAAGCCTGTAGCTGGTAACAAGTTATCACCTGAGACAGTGGCGAAGGAGGATTTCTATTGACTTTTCATCCCGCTTGTGCTATACTGTATAATAGAGATAATTATACCCCAAGTCACCCACCCCTGTTACAACAGGGGTCGTTCTTGTTTCCTTCGCCACTGTCTCCTGCTAAGAAAACCAAGGTTTTCTTCCTTTCCTCGCTGGAGCCAGAAAAGGTCAGGCTCCGCCTGTCTTTTCTGGCGAATCATTATCTAGGAGGGGAGCAGTCCTCGCTTGGTTTGCTATAAGCAAACTCGGCTTTTGCCGACGAGGACGATGAGGGGAGGACTACTCCCCTCATGGGCTGGACACTGTGTCTACCCGTAGGGGGTGGGGAGGATATGGAGGCTGAGGAGATGCATCAAAATAGCAGGATGAATAAGGGCATCTAAAATCCCGTAGCAGGATTCGGCATCATGAGGAACGTCCCGGACCCTGGCAAGGGGAGGGAGAAGAAGGTTTTAGTCTGTGGCGACAGATTAAAACCATTCTGTGTCCGAATGAAACTGTACTCGACGAGCCTTTCGCTAGGACTGAGCTGCCATTTTGGCCCTAACTCTCATTAGTAACGCGGCTCACCTCACTCACCGTCGTCTGCCCCGCCAGCGACTTAAGTAGCCCATCCTGCCGCATCGTCACCATCCCTTTCGCCAGCGCAATCTTCTCAATATCATTCGCCCCCGCCCGCGCCGAAATCATCTTCTGAATATCATAGTCCACCTCCAGCGCCTCATAAATACCAACTCGCCCGCGATACCCGCCCGGCTCGTCATCACTCGGAATCCCCCGCGTCAGCTTGAAATTCGGCGACCCTCGAAGCGGCAACCCCTCGTACCCGACGTCCTCCGCATATTTCGCCACCGCTTCCTTCGTATCCGGCAACAACCACCCGATATTATCCTTAATCATCTTCGTCTCAATCTCATTACTGTCATACGACTCTTGTCGCTTCCCAATCCGCCTTAGCAGTCGCTGCCCAATCACCGTATTTAGCGTGCTAGCGAGCAAAAACGGCTCCACACCCATATCCAAAAGTCGCGGCATAATCCCCGCCGCCGAGTTGGTGTGTAGTGTCGAGAACACCAAGTGTCCCGTTAGCGCCGCCTGCACCGCCAATTGCGCCGTTTCCGCGTCACGGATCTCACCGACCATCACCACGTCCGGGTCTTGACGAAGAATCGACCGTAGCCCGCTGGCAAACGTCAACCCCGCCTCCGTATTCACCTGAATCTGATTCACCCCCTCCATCTTATACTCGACCGGATCTTCCAGCGTCACGATATTAATTTCTTCACTCTTAATCGCCTTAATCAGCGCATACAAAGTCGTCGACTTACCCGAACCCGTCGGCCCCGAAGTCAGCACCATCCCATTCGGCTGAGAAATCCCTTTCCTGAGCGCCCGATACGCCCTCCCCCGGATCCCCATCGTCTCAATATCCACCACATTATCCGTCTTCTCCAAGATACGAATCACCACCTGCTCCCCCCACACAATCGGCGCCGTCGCAATACGCAGGTCCACGTTCTTATTCATCACGTTCACCGTAAACTGACCGTCCTGCGGCGCCCGCCTATCATCAATCTTAAGCGACGCCAAAATCTTAATCCTCGCCACCAGCGGCATCTCAATCGCTTTCGGCAGCTTCATAACCTCCCGCAAAATACCGTCAATCCTACATCGCACCAAAAGCACATTCTCATACGGCTCAATGTGAATATCCGACGCCCGCGCCCGGATCGAGTACTCCAAAAGCGACACTAGCGCCTTCGCCACCGGCGAGTCCTGCACAATCGTCTGTACCGTCTTGCCATCAATCCCCGCGTCATTTACCGCCAGTGCCTGCTCAGTGCTCGCGTTCACCACCTCCAAGTTGTCGTTATACTGTTCAATGATCGGCTTAATATCCGCCGGATTCGTCATCACCGCCCGAATCGGCTGATCCACCATGCTCGACAGATAATCGACGCTCTGAATATCCGTCGCATCCGCCATCGCCACCACCAATCGGTCGTCTTTCTTGCCGATCGCCACCGCCCGCATCTTCTTCACCAGCTCCAGCGGAATCACCTGCAAGATATTCTGATCAATAATCACGTTCGGCAAGAAAACGAACGGCACGCCAAACAGCGCCGCCGTCGCGTGCGCCAGCGTCTGCTCATCCAGCGACTCTTCCTTTTGCAGTCGCTCCAAGAGACTCTCACTCGCCGCCTCGGTCCGTAGAATCGTCAACCGGTTCGCATCAATCAGCCCCTCATTTACGAGGAGCCCGAGTAGCTTCTCTTCCAAATCCGGCGTAATAACCGGCATTAACTCGTCCTAACTATCTTCATCTTCCCCACCTGGCCCCGGTTCTACCGGCGTAAACTGGTCTGCACACTCCGGATCATCAATCGCCGCCACCCCAATACATACCGTTCGTGTCGGATCAATCGCCCGTTCGTTAAACACCAGCGGATCCGGCAGCGTAATCTCAGCCGGCAACCGCTCCACTACCGGCACGGTCTCTCGCGCGTCATTCGGGTTACCAAATAGCGCGTTCGCCAAAAACGCCGCCGCCGCCGTACTAGCCACCGCGATGAAAAAGAGTAACGTTACCTCCTGTCGCTTCACCGTCGATCCCTCCCCGATATCGTCGTGTTACCCATTGTAAACGTCCGCTCCATCGTAAAGAACCCATGCCCATTCATCACCATCTCCACCGTGTCGCCCTCACGAAAACTCATCGTCATCTGATTCACATACACCGACCGTATCGACCGCTCAAAATTGCTCAGCAAAAGGCTCAGCCCCGTCGGCTCCAGGCACAGTCCGTGCACATCCGCACACCCCAAGCTCCCAACCGCCGTCATACTAAATGGCAGTAGCATCGCCGTCGTCTCACTCACCGCGCCCTCATCCGTTCCTAGCCCGTCCAGCCCGCCCGGCGCAATCGATTCCACCCGTGCAAACTCATCGCCCAACCGTAGCGACAGCGTACTCAAGTTCGACCCAAACGCCTCCACATTCTCGCCCACAGGCAGCGCGTTCGCTACCAGCCTCAGCGGTTGCGTCCGATTCAGCCTCTCGTCATCCTGATTAATCATCGACAGCAGCGAATCATTCTCCGCCAAAAGCTCCAAATCCAACCGAATCGAATCCAAATTCGCCTTCGTCACCGTAATATTATCCAGCGCCTCGCTTTTCGCCGCAATCACTCGCCCCTGAAACGCCAGCATATTACTCAAATACCAAATCCCTACCCCGCAGAACCCCAAAATCAACGCCGTCACCGCCACCGCCACGAACACCAAATAGTTCGCCCGATCAATCATGCTATGTTTTGTACTAGTAAACCCTTTCTGACTGCTTGTTTCCGCCATTATTGCCTCATCCCTTCACATACTACATCGCCCGGCTCACAATCCGACGGTCGCGCCGTAAACCACTGAGTGTTAATCTGCAAATACGAGTCAGTCACGTTCTGCCGCGGAATCCCCACCAGCCGCACGTTCTGGTTTTGCAAGTTCAACGCCTCCGGACTGAGATCAAACATGATCGTAAACCGTAGCGCCAGCGCCCCCGCCCCGTCTCGCCCAAACGCTATATCCGCCGTCCGAATCGTTTCACTTTCCACCAGCTTGCATCGACTCGTGATCCCATCCGCCTCAATACATTCACCCTCGTAAAAGAACCCGTCATGATCCTGCCCGTCGCGATAAATATGCACTACCCGTGGTGGCGTCGCCTGCACATCATTCTCGCAAATCGGTTGCCACGGCCGCTCGATACAGTTATTCGGATCCGTCCCCGGTATCACATACACCCCATAAATCCAGCCATAGCGCGGGTTCGCCGTTCCTCTTGTCCCACACGGTTGCAACGCGCTCACATCCCCCGAAATATCCAAACAACGTAGCGTATCCACTCGCTCGTGCGCCACCGTCACCGGCAACCCGTCTGGCCCATAGTATTGCCCATAGTCAAAGAACGCCGCGTCAATCGTCTTCCTAAACTGCTCCAAAATCGCGAAGTCCAACCCTGGCCGCGCCACCGCCTCAATCGTCAAGTTATGTTCCGCCGCCCGATACGCCAGTTCCGAAAACAAAATCAACGGCACGCCTTCCGGGTCCCGTGGCGTCAGATTCGTCAAAATCCCCACCACTCGACTAAACACCGCCTGCCCCTGCGCAATCTCGCCTAGCTCCTGCAGCTGGCTCTGTAGCGTCAGGACGTAATTCACGTCATCTTCCGCCAAAATCTCACCATAAATCCTCTGGATATTATTTGAATGCGACACGCTTATCCCCCGCTGAATACCAAAGCTCACGCCCAGCACCACCGTCACCGCTACCACCACCACATTCGCCAAAATACACACCGACACGATGAAATCTCGCACCTGCTGCGCTTTCAACGCCGTGAACTTCACTTTCGGGACTAGGTTGACTTCAAACATTACCGCTTGTCCTTCCCTTCATCACTCACCTTGCTCTGCAATCGCTCATCCACTTTGTCCGCCACCGCCGCACCCGCTTTCGTCAACTTCTTCATCTTCGCCCACGCCGGCACCTTCAGCTGCGGCCCGATCACGTTATCTCGCTCCGCCAGCCCCAGACACACCGCAAACTCCGTCGCAATCGGCGTCAGCGCCGTCTGAAAATCCGGCGGCACCGCCACCTTCCGCCACGGATTACCCATCTCCGTCGGCACGCCCAGTTTCATCTCAATATATTCCTTCATCAGCGGCACACTCTCGGCATAATTACTCACAATCACCCCGCTCATCGCCACGCTCGGATACGTATCCCGAAAAAACGTAATCGTCTTCTGCAACTCATGCACAAAACTATCCAACGTCGTATTGATCACGTTAAAAATCTTCCCCTCCAGCTTGTCCTGCGCCAATCCAAACTTCAACAAAAACTGTCTCGCCTGCGCCTCATCAATATCCAAGCTAGTCGCCGCCACCTTGATCAAGTTCCTAAGCCCCATCGGCGCCGACCGCACCAGCCGCGGCGCATCCTTATAAAACACCACAATATCCGTCGCCGTCTCCCCATAATCCACAATCAACCGCGCGTCCGTAATCTCATACGGCGCCAGCGCCCTGCTCATCGCTATCGTCTCCGGCTCAAACGCGATCACATTAAACCCAATATCCTCGAGCAAATCCAGCTTATTCTCCGCAAACTTCGAAGTCGTCGACGTCACCAGCACATTCGCCTTACTCGGCCCGTTCGGACTCTCTCCGAGGAGCGCCCAACTCGTCTCACTATCCCCCATCGGCGTCGGCACGATGCTATCTATCTGATACTTCATGTATTTCTTAATCTCTTCCGGCGTCGCATTCGGCACCTCTACCACTGTCGCAAACGCCCGCCCGCTCGGCAGCCCCAGAGCCACGTGTTTCGTCGTGATATTCGCGCTCGCCACCAACGTCTTTATCGCACTACCGAGGTTATGTCGCCCCGCCGGTGAGTCATCCGCCAAGAGCGTCGGATCTATCGGCAAATACCCAAAATGCTGCAGCTTAAACCCGCTACTATAGCTCCCCGCCAGCTGCGCCACCCGGATAGAAGTCGAACCAATGTCCAACCCGAAGAAATGCCTCGTTTCATCAACAATGTTCATGCTTATTTTATTGTATCACAGTACATCAAGTAAATCCCGACTTTTTGACCCTGTTTTTTGCCTCCTCCCTCAAGGAAGCTCCGGCGTCCGCCACCACTCACAAATCACCAAATCAACCATAACCCTATTGACTTTCCATCCCGCTTGTGCTATACTGTACAATAGAGATAATTATACCCCCAGGTCGTCTACCCCTGTTACAACAGGGGCCATTCTCATCCCCTTCGCCACCACCTCATCGAGTAATAGTTCGTCAAAAAGGTCAGGCTTCGCCTGCCTTTTAGCGTATTGCCCGAGCGCGTATGCGCGAGTAGACGGAGGATATGGGTGGGGAGAGAGTCAATCTTTCTGGTCATTACTCTCTTGTAAGGCTGCCATCAGCCCAGGGTTCTCCTCTTCGAACACCATTAATGTAAATGGAGCAATTTTTTCTGCTTCAACCATAAATTCATCATAGAATTCTTCGTTGCAAACCCCATCATTAACCAGCGCTCGAAGAATCGGTGAACTCACGTAGGGCGAGTGAGCGCACATATTACGAAGCTCCGCTATACGAAAGAGCGTAGTCTTAAATCCTTCTATGTTTAGTCGGTTCTGACCTCCTGGAGAGAAGTGTTTACTTACAAGCTCAGCCTTTTCCGCAAACGTCAGCGACCCCACTATATTCTCCAAGACATTTTTCCGATCGGAGGCGGCATCATCATGAAAGCCTTCCCCCATCACAAACATAATCAAATATGTCGCCAATCTGGCGTCAATATATGCAGCCTTGGCCATTATTTTAGCGAAGTTCTCCTCCGACATCAGACGTAGGCGCTCGTCAGTCTTTTTCATTAAGTTGCTCCATTTCTAAATAATCTTTTGGTGGGGGCGGTTGGGTTCGAACCAACGACCAATCGGTTATGAGCCGACTGCTCTAACCCCTGAGCTACGCCCCCATCCCCGTTATTTTACCACTTTCCGCCCAGTCACGCTAGACCGGCGACGCCCGCACACGCCAACCTCCGCGCAAAACCACCTAACGACACCTCATCCGCTAGACACCCACGCCAACCACCAAAACCTAGACGTCGCCCGCCAAAACAGTTATACTAATCCCATGGACAACAACCTCCCAAACACTGGCTTCCCGAATACCGCGGACGATTCCGCCCCCGGCATTGTCAACAGCAGCGAATACCTCGCCCAAATCGCCCCGCCCTCCACCGAAATCATCAAGTCCCAGTGGCCCAAACGCTTCCTCGGCATCTTCCTCGCGATCGCCACTCTTAGCGCCCTCTTTTTCGCGGTCTACCTCGCCCTCTCCGACCCACGCCCCGAGCTACGCGCCGTCGCCAGCGACGTCGACCTCCGCATCGCCGCCACCCGCACCCTCGCCCAACAATACCAACCCTACCTCCGCGCCTCCGCCACCCGCACCCTCAACGGCGAACTCGCCACTTTCCTCACCGATTTCCAGCGCGACTTCTCCGTAGTTCTCTCTTCCAGTGGCGCCAGCGCCGCCACCCCCCAAGCCATCCCTCCCTTCCTCGCCGAACACACCGCCCGCCTCGACCGCGATTTCATCGTCTCCACCCTCGACCGCAACTTCCCTAACCTCATCGTCTACCATATCGACATGCTCCGCGCCCAAATCATCTCCCTCGAAGTCCGCCTCGACAACGTCCAACAACGCCAACTCCTCCGCGAAGCCGACACCCGCCTCCGCGACTTCCGCACCCAATATCTCGCCATTATCACCCAATAGCCTTTGCTCCTCCCCACCCCCTACGGGTAGACACAGCGGAGATTATAGCCGTGAGCTTTAGGGTCACCGCTGCCAGCGCCTGGATTAAAGCTAGCTAACCGCCCAAAAGCAATGGAGCCATTCGCATCTGAGAATAGTGAAGTCTGCCACCAAGTAGAGTCTGTGGATTGTACGTTAAGTCCATGATCGTCGCGTGGTTGAAAGCGCCCGCTCGAGACAGTGGCGAAGGAGGATGTACTCCTCCCCATCCCCTACGGGTAGACACAGCGGAGGGAAAGGCCATAGCGCCTATTCGGATAGGGGCTGTTCGTCCCTGGTTGAATGTCTGATGCGCTAAAACGAGTGTTCTGAGTGCTATCTGGCAGCCCAGTAGAGGAAGTCCAAAAAGCCCCCTGCGTGGATTGAACCTGTGAACCGTTGCCGGGGAAGAACCACGCCGTGACGACAGTGGCGAAGGAGGTTGTGCAACTCCCCACCCCCTACGGGTAGACACAGCGGAGGGAGAAGCCATGGAATTTGTATGTGCTGGCCGTCATGCTGGGCTGGAACTCGTTGGCGAGGACACGAGTGCGATTAACCGTATCTGTTGAAGAGTAAGGGTTTGGCGACCATATGTAACTGCCGGAAGATAGGTCAATAAGACCCCGCGTGCTACCCGGATGCAAGTAGCCGCTAATGACAGTGGCGAAGGCCCCAAGCTCCTCCTTCGCCACTGTCTCAGCAGAAATCATATGGATTGGTGGGTCAAGCGGCGGGCTTCAAGGCCAATCATCCGCACACTGGTGGAGCTCGACAGCTATTAACGCAGCTCGGAGTGCCAATACATACTTGCAGCCAGCCAATGTAGAGATAGGTTTCCGCGACACCAACAGACACTATGGCAAATCCCTCCGCTGTGTCTACCCGTAGGAAGTGTAGAGATGAGCATTATCCACCTCTGGTGAAGACCAGGGGTTTTGACGCTCAGTCCAAGCTCCTGCTGACACCAGAAACCTAGTAGAAGCTCGAATCGCGCATAGTCGGATTCCGCTAGAGTTTCCGTCAGACAAAAGTAGACGAAAGAAGGTAAAAATGAATACATTCGGATCAACTCAGATGTTGATAAGCCAACCATGGTGGAATGACATTGCTTGGGCGGCGATGTCCGTAGCGTTCGTAGCTATGTGCTACGGAATCCAGCAACTGGTCCGCGTCATCCGCGCTAGGCGGAAGAACGAGAAGCAAATCAACGTAATCACAAGGAGGGAACTAGGTGTTCTATCTTCTCT
This sequence comes from Candidatus Saccharimonadota bacterium, assembly GCA_009777315.1. GTDB lineage: Bacteria > Patescibacteriota > Saccharimonadia > Saccharimonadales > Saccharimonadaceae > WRMD01. The sequence continues at coordinate 10,214 of WRMD01000013.1, read as the reverse complement.
ACGCGCTACCCTCTTCTGGCAGAATCGAGACTTCGGCGGCGCGGTGAAAGCTGCGAGAGAAGCTGCCGAGGCCGATAGGTGGGAGAAAGAGATTGACGCGATTATCGCGGGGTCGTTGTGTGAGGGGGTGACGAATGTCTAGCTATGACTCAAATGGCCACCCAATATGTCCATACTGCGGCAATGCTCCGAGATACTGTGATTGCGGCCTGAGAGACGATGAACATACGGAGGAACGATGAGCCAAGAGCGACTAACCCTTTCCTACTCTTCTATCATCTGCTTCCTAAATAACCAAATCCAGTTCAAGAAACGCTACATCGCGAAAGTATACGATGACCCAACGTCTCCAGCGATGGTCGTCGGTAAAGCTATTCACAAAATGATTGAAGAGCGGCTGAAGGGCCAAGAAATTGAAATCGCTATACAGTCAGGCCTTCAAGAAATCGAGAACGTAGCGGACTATGAAATCGAGTACGGCAAAACCGGCAGCCGCGATAAAATCCTCGCCGAATACCAGAAGTTGTCGACGACAGTGATTAACGAGTTACCGCATTACGATAATATCCTTGCCGTGGAAGACAAAGTTGAAAATGACATCACAATCCTAGGCAAACGAATACCGATGAAGTCATATGTCGACCTAGTACAGGACGATGGAGAATGCTTAGACATTACTGACTTTAAGACAGTATCAACCTATTCTGATGAAGAGAGCGAAAACTATCGCTATCTAATGCAGGGATGGGTTTATACTCATCAGGTGGAAGGGAAATATAAAAAGCCAGTCAGGCGAGTTATATTCTGCGAGATCAAGAAATCCATTAACCGCGACGGACAACCGCAGATTAAGTCTTACATACTCGACCGCGCGGCCATCGACGCTGCCAACGACATCATTGGGCGGGTGATCAAGTCCGTAAGCGACTACATAGAGAACCCAGCCGCACAATACTTCCCCAACCCGTCTGATATGCTTAACGGCCAGCGTTCGATGGAAATCGTCGCGCAAATGGAAGGTATCAACATCAAGACAATCCATACAACCGAGCGCCGCGAGAAGTATGCTCCGGTGAACACGGTGGTGGCGGAAGACACAGTAAAAGCCGATGGCAACGAGAACGAGCGTATCATGGCTAAGCTAGCTGAATTTGGTATAGGCGGTAAGCTCGAAAATGTCATCAGCAGTAACTCAGTCGATACTTATATTCTCCGCCCTAATCGCGGTGTGAAGATGAGCAAGATCGCCACGCTTGGCGATGACTTAGCGCTGGCGCTTGGTTCAGAAGCGGTGCGGGTGGTTGCTCCTATTTACGGAACACAGACTGTCGGGATTGAGGTCCCGAAAGAGCAACAATTCCCGGCTTGCTCGGGCTCTGGCGCCGGCACATTCATCCCGATTGGCGTAGACACGATGAACAATGTGATTTACGACGATTTGGCGAAGATGCCGCACATGCTGATTGGCGGACAAACTGGTTCTGGTAAATCAGTATTCATTAGGAATATCATCATGAGTTTGAAGGGCTGTGACGTTACTGTCGTGGACTGCAAGATGGTTGACTTCGCCGATCTCGACGGTGAATACTGCGAAATTATCGACGAACGGAGCGATGCTATTGCTAAAGTGAGTAGATTAGTGAAGCTTATGGATGGTCGCTATCGGCGGCGTGTGAAAAATGGTCGCCGCAAGGTGCTGGTTATTGACGAGTATGCTGACCTGATTATGGGACTGCCAAAAGAACACAAGCAAGCCTTCGAGACTGGTCTATGCCGCCTGCTTCAGAAAGCTCGCGCGGCGAATATCAACGTGATTATCGCGACACAGCGCCCGAGTGCCGACATTGTGGCACCGATCATTAAAGCCAACTGTCCCGTGAAAGCCTGCTTGCGAGTAGCTACTGGCAAAAACTCAGAGATCATAATTGACCAAATCGGCGGCGAGAAGCTACTCGGGAAGGGCGACATGCTCTATCTAGGAACAGGAATGATTAACCCAGTACGTGTGCAAGCATTCGCGCCGATAGAAACGAAAGGAACAAGATGACCAATAAGCTAGAAAAGAAGCCAACCCAAGACCAGATGTATCGCAAGATGGCTGATCACATCGGAGACTGGGCTGATGGTATAAGTAAGACCAGCATCCTCCGCACCATTCATAAGAACATTCTAGGGCTAAATAAACTAGGTCACGGACGCCCGTATGAGGACTTGGGATACTTCCTATTGGTAGCTCGACAGTACAATCTCAACCCTCTGAAGAAAGAGATTTACGCTGTCTATCAGAACACTAATGTAAACGGGAATTGGGTAGAGACATTAGAGCCGATTGTCGGCATTCACGGACTCCGTACGCTAGCACGCCGTGCTAAAAATCCTGCTTATGCTTACACTGGGAAGGCCGTATTTACGTTCAAGGATGAGCAGCTTGATAGTGCCACAGTAGAAGTGTTTGGTCGGTTCGGAGACAACGCGAATGCAGTGAAGGTTGGTGAGTACACTGCTTATTGGGAAGAGTTTGCCCAGAAGAAAAAATCACCAAAAGCTGGCGAGAGCCCGTATCGGAGCCAGTGGGCGAAGATGCCGCGCGTCATGCTCGCGAAGTGTGCTGAGGCTAACGCAATACGCGCTTGTTTTGACATAGGTGGCATCTACATACCGGAAGAGATAGGCTCGGAAGACTTTAAGACGCTCACAGATGGCGACGATAGCATAGAGGGATGTTGATGTTAGCCAAGTATCATTCTGAGGCTATACTTCACCAACAGGTCGCTGACTACCTCCGCCTGCAATACCCTGATGTCCCCTTCCGCACCGACTACGCCGCCGGGTTAAAGATGACAATGGGTCAAGCTGCCAAGCAGAAGCGGTTGCAGGGCGGGAGGAAGGCGTGGCCTGACCTATTCATCGCTCATCCTTCTACTCTACGTGATCACGTAAGAACCGCAGATGGGTCAATATCCTATTTACCTAACGCAGGGGCTCGAGTAGATTTCCATGGCCTCTTCATCGAGCTAAAGCGCGAAGGAGAAAGACTGAAGAAGCGGAACGGTGAATGGGCTACCGAGCATATTACTGAACAGGCCAAAACCCTGGATAATCTCCGCGACAATGGCTACATGGCCGAGTTCGCTGTCGGCTTCGACGAAGCAAAGAAGATTATTGATGAGTATTTAGGAGGAGCAAAATGAACGAAGCAGCGAAACGAATCGAAGAACTTGGTATAAAAATATGCCGCCATCCGGATGGTACTCCTATGGGCTTTCAGATGCCCGACAAATACCCAACCGACGACGAACTAAAGGAGTTGGCTAACATCACCTCCGCTAATCCCGATTACTATGGCAAGGAGAACGCCAACTATGTCAGCCCCCCTATCCCTGCTGGCGCCTGGGTCTTCCTAGTAGAGGGCGACGACACCAAAAATGAAAGCATGCCGTGGGCAGTAGCCCGCGATATGGAGTGGGGAGAGAAGCGCCTAGAGAAAGCAACGGGCTACCTAAGGCATCTACGCGACAAAGGTGTATCTGCCGCGCTGGTAGATCACCGTATCCATGCCTTACTGTGGGCGGCAGACCGAAAGGCGGATTGCTGGAAGACAACGCTGGGGCAAGTTGGCTTCGTAGACTATATCGGGCAGCCCTATAATGCTAGGCGGGACCTCTGTCCCTGCGGCGATGTCGGCGGCGACGAGGCGGGGTGGAACGCTGGCGGGCCGGATGCGGCTTCGGGCTTTGCGGGCGCCTCCGTGGTGTGGTTAGGGCCTCAGTCCTTAGAGGCAGAACTCACCAAAAGAGAATACGAGTTACTGACAGCCGCGGTGTCTGAATACGCATTGCACCATGCAAAACTAGTCGTTAAGGTGATGGATAAGCTGGCGAAGATGATGGAGAAAGATGCCTAACAAACCTATCCCCCACACTCACGAATGGAAGCGAGTCAAGGAGCTCATCCCATCAGACAATCCTAAGTATATACCAGGGGCTGTCGCCTACTTCACAAAGCTAGTCTGCACAATAGAAGGTTGCGGCGAGGAGCGAATAGTAGATTACAAGGTGGAGGAATAGACATGGCTGATACCTCTTGCTCTGGTTCGGAAGGCGGTGCTCTCGCGCCGGCGGGTTACCTCCCCGTATTATTGCCTACCGATCCAGAGTTGGGGGTGTCACCAAGACCAGAGGGAGTTGACGATGGTTCTCCCTCTGGCAAGATTATAGGTGAAGTAAATAATAAGGAGGCAGAGGTGAGTAAATTAACGAATCCAGTCGGGAGCTGCATGGACAGCCCATGGCTATGGGGGCTAGGAGGAGCTGCGGCCATATTTCTAGCAACCACGATATTCTTCGCTTGGCGTAGCTCGTCGAACAAGAAAAAGCTGGAAGCCAAGTCGGCACGAGTCAGGGAGTTGGGCACCGAGAACATTGGGCTCAAAAACCAGCTCACCCACTATGACGACTCGGCCAATAGGTGGGAAGACACCGCTAGGAAGTATCGCGCCGATTGGGAAGACTCTGAGAGAGCCAGGGCTGTGGCGAAGCAGCGCATCAAAACCCTCGAGCATCAGCGCGACAACAAGCAGAAACAGGTCAAGAGGCTCGAAGACAAACTAGCTGACCTGGCGAAGAAGAAGCTGCATACAGGCATCTCGCGTGGCAAAGACGGTAAGTTCTCCGGCCTCTCCGCCAAGAAACGAGCGAAGCTGGAGAAGAAGGCTGGTGGAATGGACGCAAGTAAGCAATACGAAAAGAAAGGTAAGAAGTAATGGCGCTAAGTGAGCAAGATATAGAAAAAATCTCTAGGACGATCTCCTCTGCGATGGAGGATGCTATTCGCGCGTTGCATAGACGCTACAATAAGTCCAAAGCTGGAGATAGGACGCTCGTCGAACCACACATCGATTACGACGACCATGAAGCTCTGCACGCTTGGTGCGAACTGGCTGACGAAGGTGACACTTGCCTCGTCAAGTTCCCGCACGGCCAAATTATCGAGGTAGCTAAGTTTGGCGACCTGCTCTGGGCGCTGGACGACTGGTGTAAAGATGGCAAGTATCACTTCACTTGGGACGAAGCTATGGCAGAGTTTGAGGACATGGAGTGGCGACTGCCGAGGGCTAGCGAGTGGATGGCTCTCGCCGAAGATAATACTATCGACAGGACGACAGGCGGAGCGCTAGGATTCTTCGAAGACAGCTTTAGGACAGTCAAGCGAGGCTTCACCAATACGGCAGGCAATCTCAACTTTCAGTCCACGTACGCGAGCTGGTGGACATCCTCCCTCAGCTCGGGCGCCAACGCTTGGTACACGCGCGTGGGCAGCACGTTCGTCAGCCCCGGCACGAACGGCGACAATAAGGCCAACGGGTTTTCTGTCCGCTGTGTCTACGATCTAAGCTAGCACATTAACAATCTAGTGGCGGCTCACTGCTTGCGAGCGGATGAGAGGCATGCCACGAGTAGGAAATTGTCGGGAATATACCGACCGACATGGGCGAGAGCCTAGAGCCTTACTCACCACCCAGCGGCCTAGCAGACAATGGGTGTAGCTACTATAACAAAACTCACCTGCCTTGGATGGCAACTTGAAATGACTGCTAGAGTCGGTGGAGGCAAAAAGTAGTAGCAAAGAACTGGTGACAAATTGTTACCGGTTGCCTGTGGGACGTGGAAAATGCACAAACACGTCCCACAGGGGTTAGGAGGGGTTTCTCCATATAATTGCTTCTCCTAGCCCCATCAGAGGCTATCGATACCACCCCGGTAGTCTCTGATGGGGTATAAAGCCAGGACGTATGTGCCTGCGCCTAGACCCAGTACCTCGTGTCGCACCAACCGGATTAAAATGTATTCATTTCGTTTAATCCTCCAAATGTGTTTTTAGATAACTGTTGCCTTTCATCATCAGTTCATCATGGGAGCGACACAACAGCAGCTGATAGGCCCGATCAGAGGACAGCCTATCAGCCTATGGCGACGTAGCTCATAAAGAGAGCGCCGGCTTGATGGCGGAGGCGCTGGAGCGTTACCAGCCGTCGCCACCCATAAACACAAAAACCAAAAAGAAAGTAGCAAGTTTTTTGATAAAGGAGGAAAAAATGGAAAACAACGAAATATCCGCGAATCATGGAACGAGAGGCAAAACATACGGAGAGAAAGCGGTCGGGATTACATTCAATCCCGGAGGGTATTCCAACCCGGCGGACGATATAAAGAATCAGTATGCTGCTATCATCGATCGGCTCAATGAAGAACGCGATCGTACAGCAGACGGCGAGCAGAAGCGCCTACTATCAGTAGCCATTACAGAGGCTCAGACTGCTCAGATGTGGGCAGTGAAAGGAATCACATGGGGGATATAAATCAGGAAGAATTAGAAGTCTACGACTTCGACGCCAAAGAAGAGTTTGGCTGCGCGGAGTTTGCGGCTGACGCACCAGTGCAGCAGGAGGTCAACCATGAAGATTGTTAATAGGATCTTTAAAGGTGCTAGGTTTGCCCTGACCTCTCCATTCGGACAGAGAATCAGCCCTATTACAGGCAAACAGGAGGGGCACTCTGGCGCCGACTACGGCACGTTCGGCGTTAAAGCGCCACAGTATGCCCTAGAAGATGGCCACGTTACACAGGCAGGTCGAGACTCTACTGGTGCTATATTCTGCCGTATCTACTACGAACGGATTAAAAAAGACGTCTTGCACTATCATCTCGACCAAGTATTTGTCCGAGCGGGCGATAAAGTCACTGCTGATACAATCGTAGGCAATACCGGCACGACCGGGCTTTCTACAGGCATTCACCTTCACCTTGGCCTACGAACTTCATTCACAACGACCAACGAAGACCCTGAGCGATACGATTATCAGCCGCCAACTGACAATGAGTCTATACCAGAGCCCTCACCAGCCCAACCATCAGACCGGAAGAGCAACGAAGACATCGCCAGAGAGATTTGGTTCGGTGTAAACGGCGCAAATCCATGGGGGAATAACCCTGAACGCCGCCAGAAGCTGGAGGCGGCTGGATATGACGCCCGAGCGGTGCAGGACTTGGTGGATAAGCTAGTCCGAGGAGAGAAGATATGACCAAGAAGGCGAAGACGATCGGTGAGATACTAGACGAGGTTCTAGAATACGCCGCCACTAACCCTCATGGCATGGCGAAGAGTATAGCCCGCGAGAGACTCTCCTCCCTAGTCAAGGAGATCATTGGCGAAGAAGCAGAGGCCACGAAAGGCGACGACAGCACTGTATACCGCCATGTCGATGGAGAGAACTGGCGAAGGGAAATGGCGCTCGAGCGCGCTAGGAAGTTAGGGTTCGACGTATGAGTGGAGCAGTAGATAAGATATTACGCGATTTTGGAGAAGACTATCACTGCAATGACTCTGATTGCCCCCACACTACTCTAGCTGCTGCCGAAGCCAAGCGTGAACTGTGTGAGGCATTGCTGAGCAAAAAGATGGTAGGCAAGTTCGTGAATGGTGACAGCGATTGTGTGTTGCCAGAGGACATTAGGCAGCTCTTCGGACAGGGGGAAGAATGAGTACACCGCAAACGAAGAGCGTGTCCGTGGGAGCCGTAAAGATGCGTGAGATTAAGTTCAGGGCATTCAACAAGAAACTCAAACAGTTCAAAATGTTCACACTCCACAGCAACGGCGACATCGAGATAAAGCATGAGGACGGACTTAGCGAAAATACCTCACAGCCCGAGCATTATGCCAACATGGAGCAATTCACAGGTCTCAAAGACAAAAACGGCAAGGAGATTTATGAGGGGGATATTGTTCGCTATCGGGATATTTACAGAGATGGCCATCCGCACGTTGTAGGAGTGATAAGGCACATATTTGGTGCAGCATACTACTGTCGAACGTGGACTAGCGAGTCAGAGCCGGAAGTCATCGGCGACATCCACAGCAGCCTGGAGTTGCTAGGATGAGTGCACCTGATACGAAGTTCAAAGCCCAGACCCTTAGAGCTGAGGACACTATTCGAGACGCAAAGGGTATGCGAGCTGTAAGCGACGAGTTCGCTCGCGGGTTCTCGACTGCTATGCGCGAGGCCAGAGAGATTTACATGCGCCTTACGGATAGTGGAGCGCATGTGGTGGTAAAAGAGGTTGGTGTACCTGCACCTGGTAAGGAGCTACTAGGATGAGTTTAGACATTTCGATCATGCGAGAAGGTGTATACCAGCAGGGGTCTCGCGGTATCACCCACAACTGCGCCAAGCACGCCAAAGCCCTAGGAGTCTACGACATCCTGTGGCGGCCGAAAGATAATCGCGGCACCAAGGTATCAGAGGCCCTGCCGCTCATTAACAAGGCTATCGTAGAGCTGAACAGTAATCTCGACGAGTACAAACAATACGACGCAGAGAACGGTTGGGGCTGCGCTGAGTCCTTCCTTGAGTTCTTGAGAGACGTCCGAGAGTATTGCGAAGACGCACCTGATGGGTGGCTGGAGGCAAGCATATGAGTAGCCTCGATCAAGAAGTAAAAGAGTGGATGGAGTCAAGGGGCTACCGATTGCCGTCTGGCGCAAACAGATGGTTCGTAAAAGAACATGTAGCAGGCCATTACGGGCTTAACTCGACAATTGACAGAGACCACGCTAAAGAAGACTACATCGCCCACAAGAAAGCGCTGTTGGAGGAGCGTGTCCATTGGCTAGATACTTTGGCAGACCGAAATCCTGACATGGAACTTCGGCTTGTTGACGAACCTGAATATGACCGCTATATATCAGTGGGAACGGTGAGGGATTACTGGCGAGCGAAACTAAAAGACCTGGAGGGATATGAACAACAAAATAATTGAGCAACTTGCCGCCGTCGAGCATGAGCGGTGGGCGGACTGGCAGAAATGGTGCCACCAAGTGATAAGAGAAAACAGTCCATCCCATGGAACTGGAGATGTGCTGAAAAGATGGGACAGGCAGATTGAGACTCCATACCTTGGGTTATCAGAACAGGAGAAAGAGAGTGCTCGTGAGCAGGTGCGGCGATACCTGCCGATAGTCGAGCAAGAGATCAGGCGCGCAGAGCTCGCGGCTAGGCTGGCGGAGATAGACCAGTGGGAGAAGCACATGCCTGAGATGCACTCTCCGCTCGCCACAGGGCTAAGCATATACATCCAGACTAGACAGTATACCATCGAAGAGAAGTTGAAAGACCTGGAGGAATATGCCAAAAACAAGTAAACGGACTAAGCATAGCCCAGAGGCTGGATTTGACTATAATCACCCCCCGCAAAACAGCTACCAGGGCCTAAGAGGACGCAAGTTCGTCCTCTTCCGGCAGCTAGTGATGATGGCTGGCGGCCTAGGTGTATTGACGCTGACTGGGTCTATCATCATAGGCGTAATGACGGGCGACTGGTCGATTTTCCTCGTGGTAATTGACAAGGTAGTGGTCGTACTGATTACGACTCTGCTGACACAGGCAGCGACGTTTGGTAACGGAATCGCTCAACATTACCAAAATAGCCAAACCAACGATGATATTAAGGAGGGAAAATGAAGGGTAAGAATAAGACGGTAGACACAGCCGCCGGAGTAGTAGCGTGCATTCTAGCCGTCGTAATCGCCTTGACCGCGCGCCTGGTGCGGTGGGCTGTGGGGGTGTAGTAGGTGGACGGTAAGACGTCCCTCTCCCAAGCCCTAGGGCAAGCAATAGATTGGGCAATGATAAAAGAGCCAAGCACCCCACACTGCCCTAGGCAGCAACGCGCTCTGATAGGCGGCTGTCGACTGCATAGCCTAGGGCTTGGGAGAGGGGTCGGCGCGAAGAATATTATCGATGAGTATTTAGGAGGAAGATGAAAAATTATAAAGTTGAGTTCTCTAGAAGAACATTTAGGGACAGTGCAGTCGGCGACACCCCGGGAGATAAGATTATGACTGTTTTCTGCGAAAGCGACGATGAGAAAGGTGCGGCCTTCATAGCTACGGTGGGGCTTGAGAGCGACGTAATAGACATAAATCGCTGGACGCTCCACAGTGTCACCGAGAGGATAGCCCATGAGTAAGAAAGCGCTCCGCAAAAAACAGCGACGCAAGAAGAAGGGGCAACTAGATTCTGCCTCCCCCGAGCCATCGCCATCCTCTTATCCGGCAACTTCCGCCATCAGGAAGAAGGGGCTTTCCGGCATACCTCCTAGGACTGTTTGACCGCCGTCCCAGTTCCACGTACCGGCTCGACTCGGTGAGGTTTTG
>WRMD01000012.1 GCA_009777315.1 Candidatus Saccharimonadota bacterium | reverse complement strand
TCCGCCTCCCCCCCCTTCTCCTCCCCCCCCTCCCACCCGGTCTCACATTCCACTCTAACCCCCCCCCGCCACTCATCAGTCAAACCCCCATCCACCCCCGGGAACCCCCACAACTCCACCCCCTTATGCTCATCCAAATACCCCAGAATATCCTGCCGCCCTTGCACCGACAACCGCGCCGAATAATCCACCCAAATCACCTTCGGCACCGCACTCGGCTCCTGCCATGGAGTCGCAAGCCGCGTCTGCGCCTCCAAACTCACACAGCCATCCTCTTCCAAACACAATATATATCGATAGTCTACCTCAGCCCCCATCTTCGCCCCCGGCGTCATCATCGCCCCAAACTTCCGAAAACACTCGAGGCTCACCGCCAACCCACTCTGCACGCTCGCCCGCCGCACATACTGCAACGAACACCCGCCAGAATCCGATCCCGGACCAAACGCCACATCCAGCCATCTCACCCCCCCATCACCTTCCAGCCCCCGCTCTGCCAACTTCAGATACACGTCCTTCGTTATATTCCCCACCGCATAAATCATACCTTAGTATACTATAAGAGTAAGCGATAGCGAACGCTTGTAGTATAATACTCTTATGGACATAGCGGGTGGCGAACAAAAGATTCGCAAAAAACATCGCATCAAGCGTCTCTTGGGCCGTCTCGGTCGCATCCGTACTTGGCAACTTCTCATCATCGTTGCTCTCCTCGTCCCTGTCAGCCTCACTCTCCTCCGCCTCGATAACCTCCGCATGGAACGCCTCCGCACCGACGTCCTCATCGCCGACGAAGAAAACAACGAGGACGCCCTCCGCCACGCTCTTCATGACCTTCAGCACTTCGTTTTCCGACACATGAACACTTCCACCGGCCCCTTCTTCCTCACCGCCGCATACACCCGTGACGCCGAATACGCCATTGCTAACGCCCCCGTCGACGACCAGAACATCCACCGCGAAGCCGCCGACATCTGCGACCCCCGGTTCAACTTCCGCTGGAGCTGGGCCTACGTCGAATGCATGCGCAGCGAACTCGAACGCCTCGCCGGCACCCTCACTGCCACCGATTTCACCGACCTCCTCCCCAATCCCGAGCTCTACCGCCGCGAATTCCTCGCCCCCCGCTGGTCGCCCACCGCCTCTGGCCTCTCCATCCTCCTCATCCTCCTCCTCACCATCGCCATCATCATCCGTCTCCTCATCTACGTCTCCCTTAAAATAGCCCTTTCAATCCTCAATCGCCAAAAATCCCCCTAACTTTAAAGAAAAAACTTATTTCCTCTTGACAGAGGTCACCCCTATTGCTATCATAAGCGTATAAGCAATGAAGGAGGAAAATGGCTTACAGTCAAACAAACTCAAAGGGTGTGACGTATTATCTGTTCGAGAGCGAAGTAACGCTCCGTGGCGGCAAGGTTCAGAAGATTTACTTCTTCGCGAAGCAGCCAACCCACGCAACTGGTAAGGCTATCGAGCTACCAGCAGACCGCATGGTCCAAGAAAACCCACGCAACGGTTTTCTCACCCTCAAGAAAAAGGCCTAGCTTTACACTAGACACCACGAAACCTCCCCCTAACCCGGGGAGGTTTCAGCTTCCACTCCCACCCATCCCGCTTATGCTACAACATGCTATAATATACCCATGAAACCAAGCCCAAAGACCAGCAAACCCGCCCGCCACCTCTCCGAAGGCCTCATCATCGCCCTCAATCTCGCCACCCTTATCGCCTACCTCATAGCCGCCACTCACCTCAACGTCGACGCCTACATCCTCACCATCTGGGCCTCCGCCCTCATTATCTTCGTCCTCAACCTCATGTTCATCCTCACACACGGCCGCAGCCACTCTCTCCCTATCCGCCCCCTAGTTTTCCTCACCTCTATCTCACTCGTCCTCGCCAAAATCACCACCCCCTTCGCCCTAGTTATTCTTATCCCCTCCCACACTCCTGCCATCTTCGGCTGCCTATTCCTCCTCGCCCTCTTCTATGACTTCCTCTTCTTCCGCGCCCTCCACCTGGCTCGCCTCACCTTCCCTATCTTCCAAACCTACCTCTTCACGACCATTCTTCTTTTCATCCTCCTCGTCACCCCCGTCTTCACTCTCATCAGTACTGACACCGGCAGCGTCGACTCATGGTTCGACTTCATCATCGCTGTTGCCATCATCTCTATCGTCGCCGGCCTCATCACCGCCCTCGCCCACAAACTCTCCTCTCTCATCCCTTCCCCTCTTACAAATAATAAATCAAAGGAGCGCTAGCCCATGCCTACTACTAAACCCCCGAAAAATCAAACCATTCTCCACTGCCTCATCGTCACTCAGCTCATACTCTTCGTCCTAATCGGCGGCCTCTTCCTTCACAGCCGCAGCCTCCAGCGAAACCTCGACTGGTCCACTCAGCAACGCCACTACCTCTTCGACCGAGTTTTCATCCTCGAACGCTGCTTCGCCGGCGACCTCTCAGCCGAAGACTGCCCCAAATCCTACAACGGTGCTCACCCAGAAGGCAACTACCAAGACGGCGACCACGACCTCGGCTACGACCACGACATCTAACATCCCCCTTACCGATAGAAAGTCTTTGCATCAAAAGCATCAAAAAAGTCCGGATTCATTCCGGTTTTTTTGGTTTAGTTAAGGAAGGAAGAAACCCTTGGTTTCTTAACGCAACAACCCCTTCAAATACTTCCCCGTCACGCTCTTCGGATTCTTCGCCACCTGCTCCGGCGTCCCCTCCGCTACCACCGTCCCACCGGCTCGCCCCCCTTCCGGCCCGAGATCAATAATCCAGTCCGCACACTTCGCCACATCCAAATTATGCTCAATAATTATCATTGAGTTCCCGCCCTTCATCAGCTTATCCAGCAGCCCCAGCAACTTCCGCACATCATCCGCATGCAGCCCCGTCGTCGGCTCGTCCAATATATATAGTGTCTTCCCAGTATTTCGCCGCGCTAGTTCCGTCGCTAGCTTAATCCGCTGCGCCTCCCCACCACTAAACGTCGTCGCCGGTTGCCCCAGCCGTATATACCCCAGCCCCGACTCCCTAAGCGTCGCAAACCGCGACGAAAGCGCATTATGATTTATGAAAAACTCATGTGCCTCATCCACCGTCATATCCAACACGTCAGCAATCGTCCGCCCCTTATACTTCACCTCCAGCGCCTCCGTGTTATATCGCCGCCCCTTACACACCTCACACGTCACATACACATCCGGCAAAAAGTGCATCTCAATCTTTATCATCCCGTCACCCTGACAATGCTCGCATCGTCCGCCCTTCACATTAAACGAAAACCGCCCCGCCTTATACCCGCGCAACTTCGCTTCCGGCTGCTCCGCAAACAATTCCCGAATCGGCGTCCACACCCCCGTATACGTCGCCGGGTTGCTCCTAGGCGTCCGCCCAATCGGACTCTGATCAATCACAATCACCTTGTCCAAGTTATCAATCCCCGTTATCGCCTTATGCAACCCGCTCACCACCTGCGCCCTGGATAGGCGTGCCCTTAACTCATTCGCCAAAATACTATTCACCAGCGTCGATTTACCCGACCCACTCACTCCCGTCACCACTGTCAGCAAGCCTAGCGGAAACTTCACATCCAAATCTTGCAAATTATTCTCCCGCGCCCCCACCACTTCCACGACCCTCTTCGGATCCATGACCCGCCGCTTTTTCGGCACTGCAATCTTTTCAGCGCCGCTCAGATATTTCCCCGTCAAACTATCTTTATCTTTCGCCACTTCCGCCGGCGTCCCCACCGCCATCACCCGACCGCCCTTCACCCCAGCCGCCGGCCCAATGTCCACCAAATAATCCGCATTCCGTATCGTATCCTCATCATGCTCCACCACCAGCACCGTGTTCCCAATATCACGAAGATCCTTCAGCGTCTGTATCAACTTATCATTATCCCGTTGGTGTAGCCCAATCGACGGTTCGTCCAACACATACAGCACCCCTTGCAACCCACTCCCAATCTGCGTCGCCAGCCGAATCCGCTGCGCCTCCCCTCCCGAAAGAGTATTCGCCGCCCGCCCGAGATCCAAATACCCCAATCCCACATTCTGCATAAACCTTAGCCGCGCCCGTATCTCTTTCAAAATCGGCCCAGCAATCATCTCTTCCAAGTCAATTTCCGACTCAAACCACTTCACCGCTCGCTCAATATCCATCGCACAAACATCCATAATACTCATCCCCTGCACCGTCACCGCCAGCACCACCGCCTTCAGCCGTTTCCCGTCACACGTCACACACGATCGCTCCCGCATGAACCGCTCAATATCCTTCCGCATAAACTCGCTCTCGGTCTCCCGATGTCGCCGCTCCAGATTCGGAATCACCCCTTCATACGTCGAATTATACGTCGCCCCATCTCCCCACTTCCCATGCCCGCCCACACTCAGCACGTACTTCTCATCCCCCGTCCCATACAAAATCTTATATAGAGCTTCCTCACTAAGCAACCCCACCGGCGTCTTCACGTCAAACCCATGTTTCTCGCCCACCGCCACCAATTTCTTCAGCCACCAACTCTCCTGGTTGATCCGATTATACGGCCGAATCGCCCCCTCCGCAATCGTCAGATTTTTGTTCAACACCAGCTCCGGATCCACCTCCAGCCGCATCCCTAAACCCATACAAGTCGGACACGCCCCCTCCGGCGCGTTAAAGCTAAACAGCCTCGGCTCCAAATTCGGTATCGGCTCTTCCGGGTGCTCCGGACACGCATATCGCTCCGAAAACGGCACCACTTTATTATCTTCATCCGGCAGCATCACATACATCAACCCATTCCCCAGCTCCAGCGCTTGCTCCACCGACTGACTCATCCGGCTCATCGCTTCGCCCGAAAGCACAAACCTATCCACCACAATCTCAATATCATGCTTCTGATACCTCTCCAAAGTCGGAAACTCATCCAGCGCATACATCACCCCGTCCACTCGCGCCCTCGCAAACCCTTTCTGCATAAACTGCTCCGGGATATGCTGGAACTCACCCTTCTTCGCCTGCACCACCGGCGCCAAAATCCACATCTTCGTCCCTTCACCCAAGTTCTGCACTTCCTGTATAATATCCTCCGGATGTCGCTTCCTCACCTCACGATGACACACCGGACAATGCGGCACCCCTAGCCGCGCAAACAGCAGTCGCAAATAATCATAAATCTCCGTCACCGTCGCCACCGTCGATCGCGGGTTCCGACTGGCACTCTTCTGGTCAATACTAATCGCCGGACTTAGACCCGAAATCTGATCCACCTCCGGCTTGTCCATAATACCCAAAAACTGCCGCGCATAGCTCGAAAGCGACTCCACATACCGTCGCTGCCCCTCCGCATAAATCGTATCAAACGCCAGGCTAGATTTCCCACTTCCCGAAACACCGGTAATCACCACCAGCTGATCCCGCGGTATCTCCACAGTAATATTCTTCAAATTGTGCTGCCGCGCACCAACTACCTTGATTACATTTCTATCATCCATTTAATAATTATACCATAAAACCATCAAAATAGCCCTAATAATATAGCCTCCCACCCCCTACGGGTAGACACAGCGGAGGGAAATGCCTAGATGCTTAGGGTAGTTATTTGGTGTTCCCGGAGTAACGGCAGTTCGATTCACCCACGCCGTGACCGAATTAGTATCCGAGAGCAGAGATGAAGACCACCGCGGCGAATACTCGGACTGAGGGGCTAGGCCGGTATTAGTACCAAAGTTACCATGTGAGACAGTGGCGAAGGAAAGACGAAACTTTATAAAGTTTCGACCCTTTCCGCGGAGACTCCCGAACCCTCCTTCGCCGCTGTCTCGACAAGCTTTTTCAGCCCTCGCCCTAGTGATCCTGGTCTAACTACCCAGTCCGAATGGGCACATATATGGGGTTCTGCTCTGCACTCAAACATAGGCCCTTCTATCGCCGACATCCGTGTCGAAGCCATCATCCCTGGCGCAACTGGCACCAGCTTCTTAGGACGTCCCCTCCGCTGTGTCTACCCATAGGGGGTGGGGAGGCTAATGCTAGATAGAGAGGATATAGTTAGTATGGGATAGGTTAAAAGGCATCATCAAAGTAAGGCTGGATAGAAGTATCTAAAACCTCCGTAGCAAAGGTTCGGACTCATTCGGAACGTCCCGCAGGCTGGCAAGCCGAGGGGGAAGAACGGATACCTCTGTGGCGACAGAGGTAGACGATTCTGTGTCCGAATGAGCCGAACTTGCTGAGGGGGTTAGATGTTGGTTTTAGTCAGTTTTCTTAGTTATGTATTCCTACAAACAAACTCACCATTCTCCAACTTCATCATCAACGCCATCCGTCCCGCCAAGCTAGTCGGCCCCGCCTCCATACCGCCCAATGCATACCGACACATCGCGTCCATGAATACCGTTATTTGCCCATCTCCCGCCACTGTACCAGTCGGGCGCGCCCCACTCGCTGTCACCTCACCGCCATCCACAAACACATACTCCGTCCCGTTCGGATCGTCAAACTCCTCCCCATCAAACCGCAAGTACAAGTCCGCAAACTCTTCCCACGTCGTGCAGCCAGTGCCGCTAAAGCACGGCAACTGATTACGATTATTCCCTCGGTATCGCGAGACCGCACTCGCCGCCCGCGAAAGATCCACCAGTCGCTGGTCATCCCGCGCTTCCGCGGTATCCCACACCACACCGCCACTCATCAAATCCTCCAGCAGTCGGTCACCATCAACGTAATCGCTCGGAGCGGAAATCACCGGCTTCGTCTTACTAATCGTCATATCCAAGTACACATCCACCCGCGCGTCGCCCACTTCAATCGTCACATGCAACTCACTAAACTGCCTCGTCCGCCGATCAATCCCAAGACTAATTTCCGGCAGCTGCTCCACCATATCCCGCATCATTGCATCCGTCATGCTACCATTCGCCACATCCTCTTCCATCTCTTTGATCATATCGTCAAAATTCTTCCACACCTCTCGCCGATCTCGCTCATCCGTCACCAAACATTCCACTATATCATTCGTCAGCGCCGCATGCCGAAAATCTTTCATCGCCCGCACATACGAATTCGGGTTCGTCGAATACACCACATCCAAATACATCACGCCATCTCGCGTCTCCTTCCGCTCCAGCGTCACCATCTGATTCAGCGCTCGCACCAACTCCCGTCTTGCCCGTCGATTATCCATCGCATCTTGCAGGCACTTCGCCGACTCCTGCATGTCCAGATCCATTCCGGTCGTATCCTCCGTCATCTCCGTAATCATCTCTTCCGAAACTCGTATCCACGTGTTGTTATATTCTTCCAACTCCTCGGGCATTTCCATACCCAAACTCTCTAGCACCCCTTCAAAATCCGCCTTCAAATACATATCGCCATTACGATAAATCACATCCCCAGCCGCCTCCACGTTCATCGCATTGACGCCTTCTCCCACACTCACTTCCAGCTTGGCACCCATCTCAAAATCCGCCCCATTCGCCTTGCTGTCTATATCAAACTTCACCCGCGTCGACCCGGAACTAAAAAATCCACTCGTCCGCACTGTCACATCGCCCCGCACTGAAATCGTATCCGCCTCCGCCAAATTATTCATCGCATCCAAGAAAAACCCATTCGGGCTAAACTTATGCACTGCAAAAATCACGCCGCCGGTAATTACCGCCACACCCACTACCGCGCCCGCACCAATCATCGCCCATTTCTTCCACCAGCCCTTCGGCTTCGGCGCCTTAGGCGCCGCTGATGACGCCTGACCAAAAGTCGGCGCCGGGCTAGCGGTGTTTGGAGCCTCTGGCGTCGGTTTCTCTGCCAACGCCGATTTCTCCGACGCAAACACCCCGTTCACTGGCACTTCATTTTTCAGCGCACTAGGCGCACTATTAAACACCCCCTCACCGGAAGGCGAAGCCGCTGGCTTCCCCCCACCAAACACTGGTTTCGGTTGATTTTCGTCCATCTCTGCCTCCCTTTATCTTCTTTATCGATTATCTACACAAAACAACGCATCTTGCCCACGATACAATATCGCCAGCCGCCACAACGTGTCTTCGTAATTCTGGTACATCGTCGCCTGTCCCGTACCGGTACAAAACGCCCCATACAGCACATACACCGTATTCGTCATCGGCCCGGCCAGCGTCACGCTCGCGCCCCGATAATTCCCAGCCAGCTCAATGTCCGGCCATCGCATATTCCGCGGTATCGAAATGAACCTGCCGTCGCTCCACCAAGTGTTCAAGCTACTGATCGTATACGGTTGCCCATTCGGATCCGTCCGGTTCCAAGCGTCGAATGGCTCCGAAAAGTTCGGCAACCTCCCATCATTCGCGTTCTGATACGCTCGTATCGCCACCAAAAGCGAGTTCATGTCCGCCCGCCGCCTCGTATCATTCGCGTTTAGCCCGGTCGTTGGTGGCTCCGGCACCACCGGCTCCGGATCAGTCGTCCCGCCACCTTCGTCACCACCATTCTCCGGCTCACCCGTAGCACCCAAGAACTTATTAACCAACTCGTCACCTTCAACAAACCCACCCGGCGCGCTAATCACCGGCTGCGTATTCCGCACGTCTAGCGTCATGTTCAGATCTCGCCTTGTCGAGCCATCCTCCCCAATCCCTATCCGCACGCTCACAAACTGTCGGTTCTGCATATCAATCCCCACTCGCATCACTGGCATCGCCTGCAAGGTCTCCCTCACTATCCGCGCCGCTTCCACATGATCCCCCTCCATCACTTCGCCCAGCGCCAAGCAATCCATCAGTCCCCTTGTCAAGTCCGCTTCCATCACGCTTCGCACCAGATCCTCATAATGTTTCGGATTCGATGACGGCACTATATCCAGATACAAAGTCCGATTTCGCCGCTCCGCCTCCCTTATGCCCAGCGCCTCACTCCGCGCAACCATCCTAAACAATTTGTTCCGCTCTCGCCGGTCCCCCAACTTCTCTTGCACGCACTGTATCGCTCCCGGCACGTTCATCTGCACCCCTGTCACGCCATCCACCAAATCGCTCGCCGCACTCCCGGAGAACCTGGTCCACGTATCATCATACATCTCCGCCTCATCCGATATGTTAAGCAGCCGCGACAATTCCGTCTTCACAAAAAACGCATTACCGATAAACACTCCTTCACCAGCTAGCGTCCACTCCTCCGCTCCGGTCACGTCAAACGCCACGTCCACCACGAAATCATTTCCGTTGCCGCGCTTCTCAAAATCAAACCGCACATTCCTATCCCCATCCGGGTGCCGTATCAAGAAATCACCTACCGCCCCTACCGTATCCGATTCCACCAGATTATTTAACGCTGAGGCCATAAACCCTTCCGGGCTCTGCTTCCGTGTCCACCAAAACGCCGCGCCTACCAAAGCCGCCAAAACCACCACGCCAACAACCAAAGTCATCGCACCGCGCTTCCGCCAGCTCACCTGTCGTTCCTCGCCTTTCTGCTCCTCGTCCGAAACCGCCACCTCCGGCTCATCCTCTTCTTCCCACGGCCTCACATAGCCTTCATCGCCGGTCGGCTTAAACACCGCCTCCGCGTAATCTTCCTTCTCTGAGCTATCTTCATTCCACCAGTCATCTCGAGTTTCCGCCTCTACTGTCTCCTCTGCCGCAACTTCAACTTCCTCCGGCTCCCCCCGCTCCGGATTCTCCTCCACACTCTTCCCACCAAACGCCCCGCCAGCCATTGGCGCACTCGGTCCCGAGAACACTCCGCCACCGTCCGCTGTCTTCTCGCCAATTTCTCGCTTGCCCATCACCCTCCTAGCTTATGCTTTAAAACCCTAGCGCGTCCAACATTTGTTGCATCTGTTGCAGATCCGATCCCGCCCCGGTCCTTCGATTATTATTGTTCTGGCTCGGGTGTAAACTCACCAAAGTCGCAATCGCAATCAGCGCGAACCCAATCACACCGGCACCCAGCGCCGCAAACTTCAGCGCGCCAATCATACTCGTCTTGCCCTTTGCGATTTCTCGCATCACGTACCCAACCACTCCAGCAAACACCGCCAAGGCAATCGCCGGCACAAACGCCCCGACCCAAATCGGCTGCTGCAACCCCTGCAAGCCCCCCAAAGCGTTAATCGAAAACAGCGATCTCAGCACCGCGGCCAAAGCCACTATCCCTTGCCAAATCGCAATCGCAAACAGCACCACCGACATCCTGCCAAAATATCGGCTCACCATCCCGGCATCCGTTACTTTTTTCGCCACCAAAAACGGCACCACGGCAAACAACACCGCCCCCAGGCCCCACGCCAGAGCATTCGACCCAAACAACCACGTCAATATCGTCGGTTGCGTCACCGCCGACACCTTCGCCAGCATTCCGATTCCAGCAGAGAGCGCCATCGCGCCCAGCACCGCCGCTAGAGCAGCCGACACCGTCAGCACCCCTATAATAGTCTTTTGAGAGCTGCCCCCCATTGATAACCTCCTATTTTGTCCTATTATACATTATATCCCAGGCCTTCTGCAATATCACCGCTTCATCCGGCGGCGACACCAAAATCTCCTGCTCAAAATCCACCGTATAAACCGTCGGCTTCACCACCGCCACACTCCGCGCCTGCAAATCCGTCTTCTCCAAAAGCCCCTTCGCTATCAAGTTCTTCACATGCTCCGCCACCGTCGCCACCGAACTATACCCCAGGCCCGCCATAATCTCTCTGTAGCTCGGGCTCACCCGATGCGTCGCCTGAAACTCACCGATAAAGTCCAACAACTGTTGCTGCTTTTTCGTCGGCTGCTTTGTAGCTTCGGCTTCCATATTATGTTACAATAATATCATCTATGTCAGAAATTAGCAAGCAGTATGGCCCTCGCACACGCACCTACCTCGGCAGCGTGTCCCTTTCCGCGCCCAGGAAACGCGCGGCCTCTCGCCTCCTCACCCGCCGCAACCTCCTCCTCGCCATCGGTGGCCTCCTCCTCGCCGCTGTTCTTATTTTCGGTTGGCAACTTTGGCGCCGTCTTGATGGCGTCTTCGTTGGCGGCGTCACCGGCCTCTTCCGTAACGACCCTCTAGACCAGGACACCCACGGCCGCACCAACATCCTCGCCATCGGCACCGACGAAGGCGGCCTCACCGACTCCATCATGGTCATTAGCCTCAACCAATCCACCGGCCAAGGCGTCAGCCTCTCCCTCCCCCGCGACCTCTGGGTCGAACGCACCTGCTGGGGCCGCCGCTCCTCCGGCAAGCTCAACGAAACCTACACCTGCGCCGCCCGCAGTGGCACCCCCGAAGACGGCGCCCGCGCCCTTATGGACACCGCCGGCCACATTCTCGACATCGAAATACACTATTTCATCAAAGTCGACGATGAAGTCCTCATCGGCGCCGTTGACGCCGTCGGCGGCATCACCATCGAGCTCGACCGCGCCGTCTACGACGTCGCCACCAACATCAACTTCTCCGCCGGCACCCACCACATCAACGGCTACACCGCCCTTGCCTTCGCCCGCTCTCGCGGCGCTTACGGCGGCTTCGGCGTCGCCAATGATTTCAGCCGCGGCCTCAACCAACAGCTAGTCCTCCGCAGCCTCCAGTCAGCCGTCCTCGAAGACCGCCGCTTCCTCAACCCCGCCACCTCCCTCAACCTCCTCGAATCCTTCGGTGACCACGTCACCACCAGCTTCCAAACCAGCCAAATCCGCACCCTCATCGAAGTCGGCCAACGCACCGAAATCCGCCCCCTACCTCTCGCCCCCACCGACGACGGCGTCATGCTCGTCCGCGACGAAACCATCGAAGGCCTCAGCGCCCTCGTCCCCGCCGGCGTCACCGGCCGCTTCGACTACTCCCTCTTCCACGAATACTTCGCCGCCCAGACCATCACACCCCCCGACCAACCCGAGGACTAAAATAACCCAAAAACCAAACTTTATAAAGTTTCCCCTCTCTTGCTTACCCCTGTTAAATAAGCCTCATTTCAAAACTTTATAAAGTTTCAGCTCTTGCAAACATTGTCATCCGGCAACTGCCTGATGTGTCTCTTTAGCATCATTTTCGCAAAGCTGTCCACTCGCTCTTCCGCTTCACAAACAGTCGGTCGAACTATCTCATCATACGCCTCGTCAATCATCTCCGCACCCGCGTTCCTCGGCTCACTCCGCCCATTCACCCACGAATTCATCGTCGGCGTACTCACCTTCATCAAGTCCGCCAAATAATCCTGCGTCCACCCCGCCACTACCAATATCTTTTGCAACTTTTCCGCATAGCTTAATTCATTCATGCTTTTATTTTATCACGCCCCACCCCCTACGGGTAGACACAGCGGAGGGGCATGCCCCAGAATAAGCCATTGTTACTATGAGTGCCAGGAGCAATCGAACCCTCTCGTACATCGGCCATCTCTGGTGAAGACGCCCACCAGTACGTGCGACCGGCGCCATACTGACCGCTACCGATAGCCAAGAAATCCGCCGAGACAGTGGCGAAGGAGGAGCGCCAGAAGGTGTTGGCTGTGGTTTAGTTAAGTTAGATTTAGTACAGCATGGGGTCGGAATGGGAGCTAAATAAGATTAGTGCAAAAGATCTTAGAATATATACTTCCGTCTTCTCACGAATGTACAGGGCAACGTCCCGGACCCTGGCAGGGTGAGGGAGAGACTAATTAAGCCGCGTGCGGGAATCACTACCTGAGGGGGCTTCTCCGACCAACGGGGAGGAGTTGAACGACCGAAACCCGTAACGACGGGATTGAGGGAAGTGTCCACCGAACGGTAGTGAACCCGTCGAGCGGCGGTAATTCTGTACCTTGGTGAGCCTTTCGCTGGAGTTTATTCAGCAACTTTAGTTATAATCAACCTTCGCTCTCGCCCCTCACCCTCCGAATGCGTCTCCAGATCCGAATACTCACCAATCACCTTATGCACAATCCGCCGATCATAAGCATTCAGGTCCAGCGTCATCGTCTCGCCCGTCTCTCGCACCTGCTTCGCCCAAGTCTCCGCCTTCCCTTCCAGCACATGCTCGCGCTGCTTCTTATAATCCGCCACATCAATATTCACTCGATACAACTCCGCCTGCTTGCTCAGTAGCACCCCCATCACCAAACTCTGCAAGCTCCTAAGCGTCTCCGCCCCCCGCCCAATCAATATCGCATTCAGCTCACTCGACGGCACCGCCAAATAAATCACATCTTCTTCCGCGCTCGACTTCACTGCCAGATTCACCCCAAAGAACGACAACAAATCCTCCAAGAACTTGCTCGCAAACCTTATTGACTCATCTCTATTCATTTCTTCCTCCCCTTATCTGTCGCTTTCACCCGAATAATATTCCCCTCTTCGGCTTTCGCGAGCTCCTTCAATACTTGCTTATCAGCCACATTATCCAGCGCCTCCGCCACATCCTCTTTAAACACCCACCTCTGCTGCAACACCGTGAGCAAGTTCGACGTAAAGAAGTACAGCACCAACGCCCCCGGCAAGTTTATCATAATAAACATCGTTATCACCGGCATAATCTTCGCCATCTGCCCCGTCACGATCGCGTTCACCTCCGCCTGATCCGCATCCTTACCCTGCGCCGCGTCCTTCATAATGTCCTTCAGCTTGCGCCGTTTTTTCGCGTCCGGCTGTTGCTGCTTCATCACTGTAAACTGCAACACTCCAGCGCCCAACACCAGCCCGAGTAGCACCCCCGACTCCCAGCCCTCCACCGGCAGCGCCGTTTCACGAAGATCCAACCCAAACAGCCCCAGATTAAAGCTTTCCGGGTTCTCTTCCATCTCCTCCCGTAGCGCCTCCACCTTTGGGATGTTATACATAAATTCATACGCGTATCGCCCCACCGACTCCGCGTTCATCAGCGCCGACCCCACCACATTAAACAACACGATAAATATCGGAATCTGCAACAAAAGCGGCAACAAACTCGCGAACGGCCGCACATTATGCTTCTTGTACAGATTCATCATCTGCACCGTCTCTAGCTGTCGATTCCCCTTGCAACGCTTCTTAATCTCGCCTAGCTCCGGCTGCAACTTCCGCATCAACTGCACATGTTGCAGTTGCTTCTTCATCAACGGCCACATCGCAAACTTAATAATTATCGTAAAAATAATGATCGCAACACCGAAATCCCCCACCAAACCATAAATCGCCAACAGCAGATTAAAAATCGGTTGAACGACTAGTGTACTCCAAAGCCCCATAACACGTATATTATATCACATCGAACGAATCTCGGAGTATCTGTCGCAACAGATCACGAAGAATATCATACTCCATATCCTTCACCTCCGCCGACTGCACCAACAACAATACATCCATCGGCCTCGGAAAAGGCAACTCCTGCCGCACCACCTCATAAACCCGCCGACGCAACCGGTTCCGCGCCACAGCAGACTTCAGCACTTTCTTACTCACCACCACCCCAATCCGCGTCCCTCCCCGCGCGTTCTCCATCGCCACCGCCGTAATCTCCCGCCCATAAATCTTCTTACCGCGCGCTCGCACCGCCTGCACCCCACCGCGACTATGAAATCTATATTTCGAGCTTATCATCTTCCCTCCTTAAACGAATAACGTCCCCGCCAACCCTAGCGCTTCGTTAAACAGTGAGGTTCTTGCGATTCTTGGCCCGCCGACGAGCTAAAACTTTCTGCCCCGCCAAGCTCCTCATCCGCACGAGAAACCCATGCGTCGTCTTTCGCTGCCGCTTGTGTGGCTGATGTGTCCGTTTTGGCATATTTATTGTCCCTTAATTTATCTTTACCTTCAATTATATCAAACTTTTCCACATAACACAACAAGTTATCCACATATTCCCATCTGTTCCGGCCACGAAAACGCTCTCTTGTGGATAACTCCTCTATCTGTTCCTTCTCGTCAAGCACCACTCAACATTTTCCCCACCCCTCCCCAACCTGTGGATAACTCCTCCAAACTTTGCTACACTACTGGTATGGAGGAAGCCGAATGCTAGACGTCGAACACAAGTTCTTACAGACCCTAGAACAACGCATGACCAACGAAAAGTTCACCGCTTACGGCTCCAAACTCAAACTCAAAGCTTTCTCGGGCGGCACCGCCACCATCGAAGCCCCCACCATCTTCATCCGCAACCAGGTCAATGGCCGCGACCACGACACCGTCCTTTCCGCCCTCTCTGTCCACCTCCCCAACCTCGAAACCATCGAATGCGTCATCGCCCAGGAAGTCTCCGCCCCCTCCGGCACTCGTCGCAAAAAAGACGACCGCATGGTCGACTGGACCACTACTGTCAGCAGCCG
This sequence comes from Candidatus Saccharimonadota bacterium, assembly GCA_009777315.1. Taxonomy (GTDB): domain Bacteria; phylum Patescibacteriota; class Saccharimonadia; order Saccharimonadales; family Saccharimonadaceae; genus WRMD01. Next base: position 8,377 of record WRMD01000012.1, on the reverse strand, counting down.
CTCTACTACCACCTCGCGCGACCACATGACCGGCCTCAACCCCCGCTACCAGCTCCAAAACTTCGTCGAAGGCAGCAACAACGACGGCGCCTACAACGCCTGTCTCGCCGTCGTCGACCAACCCGGCGGCCGCTATAACCCACTATATTTATACGGTGGCGTCGGCGTCGGCAAAACTCACCTCATTCAGGCCGTCGGCAACGAAATCTCCCGCAAAGACCCCAAAACCCGCGTCAAATACATCACCATCGAGACTTTCTACCGCGACTACATCGACGCCATCCGCAAGAAAGTCGCCGACTTCTCCCAAAAGTACCGCAACGTCGATGTCCTTATCGTTGACGACATCCAATTCATCGAAGGCAAAGAAAAATCCCAAGAACAATTCTTCCACACCTTCAACGACCTCCAGCAAGAAGGCAAACAAATCATCATCAGCTCCGACCGCCACCCCAACACCATCTCCGGCCTCACCGACCGCCTTCTCTCTCGCTTCACCCAAGGCCTCATTATCGACATTCAATCCCCCGACCTCGAAACCCGCTGCGCCATCATCGAGGCTAAAACCGCCGCCATGGGCTTCGAGCTCGACCCCACCGTCGTCGAAAAGATCGCCGACCACGTCCGCTCTAACATCCGCGAGCTCGAGGGCGTCCTCAACAAGCTTCAGCTTGAGTCTACTCGCGGCCGCCCCATCACCATCAGCACTATCGAGCAACTCGTCACCACCACTGCCCCCTCCCGCACCGTCTCACCCAAAGTCATCACCAAAAAAGTCGCCGACTTTTACCACCTCTCCGTCGAAGAAATCACCAGCGAAGTTCGCTCCAAGCACATCCTCGAACCCCGCCAAATCGCTATGTATCTCCTCCGCACCGAGCTCCACCTCAGCTACCCCAAGATCGCCACCGAGTTCAAAAAGAAAGACCACACCCCGGTCTTAAACGCCATGCGCAAAATCGAACTCCTCCTCAGCACCGACATGACTCTTCGCTCCCAAATCAACCAAATCAAGGAGTCTCTCTATGCCTAACTCCAACCTCAACACCCGTGGAAATCCTGTGGCAATCCCTATGGATAACAACTCTAAAACCCTCCCTAAACCCACCAAAACCCACACCACTTCCCCACAGCCCTCCGCCAAACCCAACCACGACCGACCGCCCAAGTGGAAAACCCTGCCCTTCCCCACACCTCGACCACACCTTTTCCAACCTCTTCCCCACAGCCCACCATCCCACCTTCTCTCTGGAAAAATCTACTTTTCCACCCAACCCACAGCACCTATTATTACTACTATTAAATATAATATAAAAGGAGTTTAAACCCATGGAATTCGAAGTCAAACAACACATACTAAACAAATCCCTTTCTCGCGTCGGTCGTGTCGCTAGCAATACCGCCACACTTAAAATACTCAATAATATCCTCCTCAGTCTCGAAGACAACACCCTCACCCTTACCGCCAACAACCTCGATCTCGCAACTCAAGAATCACTCAGTGTCAGCACTAAAAAAGGCGGCCGCATCACCGTTCCCGCTGCTATCTTTACCGAACTCGTCCACAACCTCCCCAATACCAAAGTCCATATCAAGGTCGCTAACGACAAAATGACCGTAAAAGCCGACGATTACCGCGCTGTCATTAACTGCGTCTCACCCGATGACTTTCCCGAAATCCCCGACCTTGAAAAGGAGGTCGCTGAGTTTACCATCTCTGCCACCGACTTTAGCCGCGTTGTCGGCAGTGTCGCCCCAGCCGCCAGCAACGACAATGCTCGCCCCATTCTCACCGGCGTCTATTTTAATATGTTCGACAAGCAGCTCTTTATCGCCGCCACCGATGGTTATCGTCTCGCTAGCGCCAAGCTCCTTGACCAATTCCGCGATGAGCTCCGCGTAGTCGTCCCGGTTGGTGCCCTACAAGAGGTCATCAGGAGCAGCTCTGACGACGACCAAATCACCGTTCTCTGCGATTCCGCACAAATCAAGTTCCGTTTCGGGTCGTTAGAAATCACCTCCAAGCTCATCCCCGGCAACTTCCCCGACTACCGGCAACTTATTCCCGACTCCAGCAACCTCCAGGTCGACCTCGACCGCCACGAGCTCATCCGCATCGTCCGCCTCGCCTCCATCTTCGCCAAGTCCAGCGGCGGCGCCATCAAAGTCATTGCAAACAAATCCGAACAAAGCCTCACCGTCGAATCTCTCGCTAGCGAAGTCGGCGAAAACAGCACCAAGATCGCTTCCACCGAAATCAAAACCGACCTTTCCGTCACCCTCTCCGCCCGCTTCCTTCTCGACGCCTTGAACTCCCTCGAAAACGACCAAATCTCCCTCGAGTGTCAGTCTGGCGGCGATCGCCCCGCGCCGGTTGTTCTTCGTGAGACCCCTAGCGACCCGGACTATGTCCACCTCATCATGCCTATCCTAAGGTAGCCCATGGTCGTGTCGCACGTCAAACTCCACAACTTCCGCTCCCACGAGCGCATGGCTGCTGACCTCTCCCGCCCGGTTACCGTTATCACCGGGTCTAACGGCAGTGGTAAAACTTCCATCCTTGAAGCTGTTTACTGTCTCCTTCAAGGCTCTTCATTCCGCTCCTCCGACCAAGAGATCATCCGCTTTGGCACCGACTTCTGGCAAGCCGACCTCGCGATGTCCGACGGCACTGTTCGCAAAATCCGCCATAGCTCCGCCAGCCCTAAGAGTGGCCCGAAAAAAGAAGTTCGTCTCGGCGACAAAAAATCCGCCCGCCTACCCTTAGTCGCCAAATACCCCGTCGTCCTCTTTACCCCCGCCGACCTCAACCTCATCCATCGCTCCCCCGGCAACCGCCGCGACTATTTCGACCATCTCTTCGGCCGCATCGACTCATCCTATCGTCAGGCTATCAGCAGGTACCGCCGCGCTCTCGCCCAGCGCAACAAACTCCTCAAGAGCGAATACCGCACTCCTGGCGACCAAGACATTTGGGACGCCCTCCTCGCCCGCTACGGCTCCGAGATCCTTCTAAAGCGCAACTTTTACACCAATCTCATCAGCGATCGTCTACCCGAAGTTTACGGCAAAATCGCCAGCGGCAACAATCAAAGCCTCCCTAATCATCGCCCCAGCGTCCAGCTTAGTTATTCCGGCAAAGCCCGCGGCGAAGAAGAGTATCTCGATGCTCTTCGTTCCAACCACCAACGCGACCAGCTCCTCCGTACCACCAGCCTTGGCCCGCACCGGGACGATTTCTTTTTCCGCTTCAACAATCGTCTCGCCACCGATATCGCCAGCCAAGGCGAAAACCGCACCATCATCGTCGCCCTCAAATTCATCGAAAGCGACCTCTACTTTGAGCAAAGCAACCGCGCCCCACTCATCCTTCTCGACGACATCTTTTCCGAGCTCGACCAGTCCCGCCAGGCCGCCCTCATGCAAAACTTCGCCAACCACCAAATCATCATCACCGCCGTCGACCCCCCTAAAGGCCTCGCCAGCGACATCCAGCTATAGATATCCGGTTATGAATAATTCTCCTTTACACCCACCTTCACACATGTTAGACTATTGAAAATTAACGGAGGGTGCGAATGGGTCCAGGAATAAACAAAACTAAAATAACAATAGCCATATCTCTCGCGGTAGCAGGGGCTCGCAGTAACATTACTGTGAGTCTGTGGTAAACTAAATATTTAATAGAAAGACTGCAGCAACATGTCAAAACAAAATTCCGCCTCACGCGATAAAAGACCCAAGCGTCGATCTCTACCTCCGACTCCAGCAACCTTTGTTATAATACTTGTCGTAACAGCATCCATTATTGCAATTCTAGCATTGATACAACTTATCAAGTCGCAGCTAGTTTCCAATCCAGACCCCTATTGCCCGCCTCGGCAAGAAGGATTTTGCGATGATTGGCCAGAGGAGCAGGGGGTATGCGGATACATACCGCTAGATTATCCAAATTGTGAGTAAACTTACTCCTACCTTCCAGCCTCTAGTCTACAACCCATTCGCCACACTCAACACTTCCACCGCCACCCCCGGCGTATTATACACCGTCAAAAGCGGCTGCGGCGGCGCCACCAACTTCCACCACGCCCCCTCCGCCCTAAACACCGCCCGATAACTCGCCATCACCCGCGTATCATTCGACCACAGTAGCGTCACCATATACTCCCCTACCTCTCGCGTTTCATCCACCTCAAATCCTACCATTACCGTCGCATAGTTTCGCCTCAAAATCTCTTCCGCACTTGCCCCCGTCGCCCACGCCGTATCCAGAAGCTCACCAAACGGCGTTCCCGGTACAAACAGCAAATCATAATTCGCTAGCATCACTCCCTCCAGTTGCGCCTCCCGCCGTCTCAGCCACGAAATCGCCTCATTCAAATGCTCTTGCCCCACATTCGTCTGAATCGCCCCGGTCTCATGATCAAACACAATCCTAAACAACGGCGACGACACTGGCAGCGCCCTCACCAGCGGATCATTCACTCCCGGCCGACCCGGAATCGCCCCCGCATCATCTTCTCCCCCTGCGCCCGCCGCCTCCTGCGTCAACATATCCCTACAATCCCACGCCGGAAAGACCAGCTGCTCCGGCCGCGGACACCATACCATCGTCGCGTGTTGCACCAAATCCCCGCCGTCATTGCTCCATTGATACGACACATTATATGACTGTTGCAAACTCGGTATGTCCACCACAAAACTCACCGTATGCGTCACTTCATCCACCTGCTCAAACGATCCCTCTCGAACCTCTGCATCTGTAATGTCTCTAGCCGTCTTGGGCTCATCCACATTCATGTTTATCGTGTCCAGTAGCAGCCCTTGGATAAACCGTAGTGTCTCCGCATCAGTCGGCTTCCCGGCCGTCAGCTCCCGTAACCCATTTATCTTGATCAAATCCTCCCTGCCAGACCACCAGATCACCCCGACTAACAACACCACTACCGCCAGCCCCCCAAATACTATTCCTTTTTTCCGTCTCGCGTCCAGCTTCTTCCACCATTTCTTCACCCGAATCCAGTCGTGCCGTGCCCGCCGCTTTAGTTCTTCCATCTACAACTCCTCCGTTAGCTGTGGGTATACCACAAACAGTTGATACCAATTCATAAACTCTTCAATCGTATAAGTCAGCACGATAGCATGGAACCTTGCTTCTTGGCCCACACCAGCTCGGCTCAGCGCCCCTTCGCCCCAGCCACCACACGACGCCTCACCCGTGATCACCAAGTTTTGGTCTTCGAACACGCCTAGCACTACTCCAGTGTGTCCGCACGACCGCCCGCCGCATTGCGTCCCACCACCACCTTGGTAGTTGCGGCTGAATATCGAATACGGCCTCGGCGCTCCACCCGACTCGCCAGCCCACGTGTTACTCGGGTCCGACGGATCCGAATGGAAGGTGTACAAGTTTCCTGCAAACGCGTCGCCATTACCCCCCGTTCTACCGTACTGCCCCACCGTTGTAAACCGCCTTGCAAAGTAAGTCGAAAAGCTCACGCAATTCGACCGCGGCCCACCTACACAACTCATCCCGGCGCCACTGAGGTACGGCATAATCTCTGTGTCCGAGCCGTGGTTATAGAAGTTTACAAACGCCCATGCCTGCTCTAGCGTCATCCCTCCGCTCGTCAGTTCCCCGCACTGCGCGTTCGTCGATTCTACCCCACCACAGCTACTCTGTATCGCTCGGAAAATCGCCTCACTCCCCGTTGGGTCAAAGGTTATTCCATCTAACCCCGAGTAGGCCACCCCCGAGTTGGTCGCCCCACAGAACGTCACCCCACCGCCCGACAAACCATTCGCCACCGTCTCATTAAACGCCATTATCTGCGCGTTTGTCACCGTACCTGCCGCGTCCGACACCGGTGGCACCGCCAGCACCACTACCCGCCTACCCGCCCATGGCCCGTTTGCCAGCTCCCGATACGCCGCCACGTAGCTCGACGCGTTATTCAGGTCGTTGATCCCCATCATCACTACGATCGGTGCACCGTCCGGCATTTCAATCGCCGCCGCTTCCCGCGCCGCCGTATTCCTCAGCCAATTCACGTCACCGTTCGCGTTCGTTACGCAGTTCGACAAATTCACGTCATTGCACATCCTCGCCATTCGCGAATCTCCCACAAAGACCGCGTTGGTCTGGTCGATCGGAGCAGTATTGATCGTCATACCTCCTTCGTGCCCGCTAAACCTATCATAATAATCTCGTGCGAAATCACGTCGTTTGTACGTTTCCTGCCAATACGTCCCCAAGAAATCCTGGAAGTACATAATCCGGTTTTCCGCTGTTCGATGCCCGTCATTCGTCGCGATCGCTCCTTCAAACAACACCAAGAATACCTCCGCCGCCTCTTCCGGTGTCGTCGACGCTAGCATTGCTTCTGTCCAGCTGCTCCAGTTCCTGCTCCCCCGCACCTCGCTTAGCGCATGGTCTACCTGGATCTCCAACACTCTATTCAAATCCGCCTCGCTCACATTATCGAAGTTCCGCCGGTTTGACCCGTCGAACAAGTGACCCAACCCCTCCGCACGCAACTTTCCGAGTAGCGCGTCCCATCTCCCATGCCCCCACTGAAAGATCCCATTAAACGTCCCCGACGCACTTTGAGCAAACGGATTCATCCCGCTTTCCTGTTGCGCGTTGCCTAGTATCCCGGCGATCTGCGCGTCCGAAAACTGCGACTTGGTCGCGAACAAGTTCCATAGCCGTTCCGCCACCGAGTCGCCCGGCAACATCGTCGTTGTCGTACACGACCGACTACCGATTACACTTAAGTCTTCATCCGGATCAAACCAATAAATCTCATACTCCGCCCACTGCATCTGGTTCCACGGACTCAGCGCCTGCACCCCCACACTCGTCCCCGCCAATAGCAAAGCCGAACCTAATATCATTGCCCGCTTCAAATTATCACGCCAGTTCGCTAGCCACTTCATGTCGTCCCCCACTGTCGCTTCGCGGCCCAATGAAACGCGCTGCCAATCTTTGTCGCCGCCTCTTGCACACTACGAGACACTTCCTCGCGCCAATCTTCCACTTCCGGCAATTGCTCGCTCGCGCTTCGCACGTCTCGCGTAAACGGACCTAGCGCCGCCACGTAATCCGGATCCATCATCCTCGCCACCCAATCAATCATGTCCATCGTCGCCGCCACTTCCGTCGGCGTCAACCCCGAAATCATTGCCAGAAACGATTCATACGAATCGTTCGCCCAGCCCCACGGGTCATGCTCTTCTATAAACGCGATCGAAGGCGACGAACTAATCATTCCCGCCCCCTCAAAGATTCGCTGATCTTCTAGGTATTGCGATAAAAACCTCGTCTCCCGCGACCATCCTAGCGTCCCCGTCCCATGGAAATCTCGCGTCGTTCCTTCCGCTGTCGTAAACGTCCCATCCCCCACCACGCAGTTCTGCCCCGTCGCCCAACCCGCGTCAAGCAACGCCAAATCCTGCGCGCTCGACGCCAAGCTAGTAATATCACTCACCACCGGCACCCAATTTAGCGCCACGCCCGTCGTGCTCAGCACTCGCCGTCCCGTCCCGCCCTGCATCGCCAATATATTATTATCTACCTCCCCCCAAAACGTCGAACGGTTGCTACAAAACGTCACATAATCCCCCAGCCGCGACCCTCGCCCAATCTGCTCCAGCCCTCCAGCCCTATCCGGTATCAATTCAGTTATATAGTACTTCCCGTCATCCGCCCGAAACGCCCGCGTGTCATAGAACTCCGCACCCGTCACCGGCTCCGTCCGCCGCTCGGTCACATACAAAAACTCTTCCTCGCTTGCCTCCGCCATCCGACACAAAAAGTTCGGCGCGCCGTAGCCCGCCGCATTTCGACAGCTCAGGTTCTCCGGGTCCGGCTCTCCATGCATCCACGCCATAATCCGGTACAAGTCATACGCGTCAATCGGCGTCGTGCTCGAATCACTCACCACAAACGGCTGGCAGATCCTATTCCCAACCGCGCCGATCTCCTCTAAACGCGGGCAGTCACCTATATTCTCCAAGAACGCCGCGTCATCCGCCGCGTGCGCCATTCGCGTCGGCAGTAAGCTCGCCACCGACCGCCCCGCCATCCCGCCCAGGCCCGTTAGCAACGTCCCGGCCGTCCGCGAACTCGGCGCCATCAGTCCAAACCTCGACAAAATACTTCCCATAAACGTGTCCGTCGTCGTCACGTCCCACGGGCTCCGCTCCCCCCGCCTAAGCTCCGCGTTAAATGCCATCGCCTCCCGCTGCTCTCTGTGATATGTCAGCGCCGCGTCCCGCCCCCCCAACCCCCAACCCCCCCCCAACCCGGTTTTATTTCTCCCCCCCCCCCCCCCCCCCCCCCAACCCCCCCTCGCCTCCCGCCCCCCCCCCCCCG
>WRMD01000011.1 GCA_009777315.1 Candidatus Saccharimonadota bacterium | reverse complement strand
GGTTTGCTTATAAGCAAACTCGGCTTTTGCCGATGAGGACGATGAGGGGAGGACTACTCCCCTCATGGGCTGGACACTGTGTCTACCCAGCAAAAGGTCAGGCTTCGCCTGCCTTTTGCGTCCTGTTCGAGCGCGTATGCGCGAGTAGACGGAGGATATGGGTGGCGGAGGAAGAGTGGCGCCTAAGCCCTCTCTACTCAGATGAGCTACAAGGCAAGATTGAGTAGCGGAATGAGTGGTATTTGGCATACCACGAATGAGCAACGGAAATCTTAACGCAGTAGATCGCTGAGAAGGGAGGGCTCTACAACCTAAACCGCCTTAGCTGCAACTTCCCACTCTCCTCATCCTCCGCCAAATACACAATAAAATTCCCGCTCGTCCTCGTCACAATCGACTCAGGCACCATCCGCACCAACGTCCGTCGATTGTGCCCATCAAAATCCACCGCAACCATCCGCCCATCCTCCCAGCCATACAACACCCCCTCGCTCATCCATCCACCCAACCCCTCCAGCCGCGGATCAAACTCTATCACCACCTCATTTTCCAAATCATAGCTCACAAACCTATTCTCTTCCACCGCCACAATCATCCGTCCCGTCACCCACAACTCCGGCAACTCCCCGAAACGCAATTCCGCCACATCAATCACTCGCTCACCCATCTTCCCCACCGCCAGCCGCCCATCGCTCGCCGCCACCACAAAATCATCCCCCATATACGCCGTCAGCTGCCAAACAAAATCCTCCTCCCATCGCATCAAATGCCGCCGCGTCCCGTTCGCCTCCAGCAACCACGCCTCCCGCCAATGCCCCTCACCCCGCCACGACGTCCAAAGCAACTGCTGCCCCCGCCGCTCCGCTCGCACCACATGACTCGCTATTTGCCGCCCATTCCTCGCCGCTGCATCATACGTCCACAGTTCATCATTTTCATCGAGTACCCAAAACCCATTCCGCCCCGCCCGATCCGAAAACCCCACTTCCACCGGCTCCAAAGCCGCCATCGCCGCCAACTCCGTCGTCCGCCCCGCACTAAGATCCACCAGCCAATAACTCTCCGTCGTAGCCCCCCGTCGCCCCACCGTCGGCGTCGTCGTTATCGTCCGCCGAAACAGCGCCACCTCACCCCCATCCGACAAATCCAACAACTCCAACTCCGCCTCTTCCGTCCGCGACTCCGCCAGCGGTATACTATGCACCACCGTCGACACCCGATTCCGCCCCAGATCCACCACCACCAGCTCCGTCGGCGCGCCCACCTCCCCCGCCACCCAGGTACTGCCATCCCCACTCAGCTTCGACCAGCTCCCCGCCGCCAGCTCCGTCACCAACTCCTCATTTATCCGCTGCGGAAACAACAGCACATAATCCAGCCACACCACGCTCCCCGCCCGTATCGTCACCGACCGCTGCCAAGTATCATACCCCGCCCGATTTACACCGATTTTATGCGTCCCCTCACCCAGCTCCAACCTCGCCGCCGTCCGCCGCCCACTCGGCGCACCGCCCACCAACACTTGCGCCCCCGACGGGAACGAACTCACCCGTAAAAGCCCCCTCTGCTCAAACGACAACTGTCGATTCAGCCGATACCCCATTGTATAAAGCACCAAAATCCCCGAAAGCATCACCACCACCAAAACTATCAAGATATTAGTAAAAATCACCCGCCGAGAATGGCGCCTCGCGATTTCTTTATGATGCATAATGACCTATTATACCACAATTATCCATACTTGCTAAGAGCGCCCCCACAACCAATCCCATAAACGCACGAACAACGACGGCGTCTGCCCCGGCATCGCCGCTCCCACCTCATCCCCCGCTACCGGCCCATCCGGCGGACCGGTCGCTCCCTCCGGCGGCAGGAGCTCCGGCTCCGGCGAAATCTGCTCCGCAAACACCAGCAGCCGATACCGCGACGTCCCGAGCGGCGTACAAGTAATCAACGTCAGCGTCCGCGTGTTATTCCCGATCAACAGCGCCTGGCTATCCGACGGCAACACCGTCTTATCCGACCTCACCACATACGTATAACGCACCCCCTCATGATGCACAAAAATCTTATCCCCCTCCTCCAGCTGCTCCAGCCGCGCAAAAATAAACTTATAATCCCCTCGTGTAAACGCATCATTACTCGAGTGCCCCGAAATCGCAAAATTTCCAAACTCCCCCGGATACGCATTCGCCCCCGGTATCGAAAAATGAAACACCCCATGCCGCATCGCCTCCATCTGATCCGCATGACTAAACCCATCCACCCCCATCGTCACTGGCACATTCACACCAATTTTCGGTATCAAAAGCCGCGTATCATCACCAATCGGCCCCGTCAAAGCCGGATCAAGCTCCACCAGCCCCGGCGCCGGCGCCGCCGGTACCGCATACGCCCGAATCCACCCCACCATCACACTATTATATTGAATAAACAACAGCACCAGCACCGCCACCGCCCCAAACGTCAGCGGTATAAAATGCCGCGACCTCCTCGCCCGCCGCGCCCCATCCCGCGTCGCCTTACGAATCTTCGCCCGTAGCGCCCCCATCTCCCGCGCCTTCTTATCCAGCGGATCCTCGCCCTGCTTATACTTCTTCTCCAGCTCCGATTTCTGCTGCTCCATCTGCGTCCCGTAGACGTTCGCATAGTATTTCTTATAATAATTCTGCCACGCCTGATGATACTCCTTAAAATCCTTCGTCGTCCGCGCCTGCTGCTGCTCCGCCTTTTCCTTCGCACGCTGCTTAGCCAGCAGCTCAGCAATCTTCTGGCTATTACTGCGCTTGTCGGAGTCATCTCCTTTCATCCTACCCGTAAAATCACTCATAATACCTCAAAACTATTTACCAACAGTCTTTTCAATATGGAAGCGTGGCCGTCGTTTTGCTTCAACATAAATTTTACCAATATACTCGCCGACTACCCCCAGGCAAATCATCTGCAATCCACCCAGCAGCCAAATCGAAACCGTCAAAAAAGCCCAACCACTAACCGTCTGCCCCATAATCTTCACTGCTAGCGTATAGATGATAATCCCCACCGCTACTAGTGACAACAAAACTCCTAAGGCAAAAATCAACCGTAGCGGCCGCACCGAAAACGACGTCACGCCCTCAATCGCAAAATTCAACATCTTATGCAGGGGATATTTACTCTCCCCCGCCGCTCGCTTTCCGCGTCCGTACTTCACGACAGCCGTCTTAAAACCCAAATTAGGCACCAGCCCCCGCAAAAACACATTCGTCTCACCGTAATCCGCCAACGCTTCCAACGCCACTTTACTCATCAAACGATAGTCCGCATGATCCGGCACCGTTTCAACACCTAGCCAGTCCATTAACTTATAAAACAACCCGGCCGTCTTACGCTTAAAACCTGTATCCGTTGCCCGACTATTACGCACGCCATAAACAATCTCCGCCCCCTCGCGATATCTCGCCACGAAATCATCCAGCACCGCCACATCATCCTGCAGATCTGCATCCATCGACACCACCACGTCCGCACGCTCACGCGCCCACATCAAACCCGCCAAAAGCGCATTCTGATGCCCCCGATTGTGCGCCAACTTCAACCCTACAAACGACGGTTCCTTCGCCAAATCCTCAATAATTTCCCAAGTCGCATCTCGCGACCCGTCATCCACCAGCACAATCCGGCTCCTACTCGACACTCCGGCCGTTTTCTGTAACTTCTTCATTTCATCCAACATCACCTGGGATGACTTCGGTAGCACTGCTTCTTCATTGTAGCAAGGCACCACCAAATATAACGTCAGTTCCTTCTCTCGCATACCTAATTTTAACATGCTAAAATGGAATCATGAAATCATCCCCCTGGGGCTTCCGTCTTGCGCTCGCCGCTATCCTCATCATCGGTTGCCTAGTCCGCCTGACCAACATTGACAGTACACCGCTCGGCCTCAACGCCGACGAAGCCTATGCCGGCTACGAAGCCTGGTCGATGGCCAACGCCGGTACCGATTCCCACGGCTACGTCAACCCTGTCTACTTTGTCAGCTGGGGTAGCGGCATGAACGTCCTCTACTCCTACCTCTCCGTCCCAGCCGTCAAACTCCTCGGCTTAAACACCTTCTCGCTCCGCATCACCCAAGCCATTCTTGGCTGCTTCACCCTCATCCTCATCTATCTCATCACCCGCCGTTTCTTAAATCGCCGCAGCTGCCTCATCATCCTCGGCCTCTTCGCAATCATCCCCTGGCACATCATGCTTGTCCGCTGGGGTCTCGAGTCCAACATCTTACCGTTCTGCTTAACGCTCGGCGTCTTCGGCTTCGTCTACGGCCTCGAACAGAGACCTTTCCTCCTTCTTGCCGCTCTCGGTTTCGGCCTCTCACTCTACAGTTACGCCGTAGCCTGGATGATCGTCCCCTTCCTCATTGTCGGCCTCGTTGGCTATGGCATCTACACCAAGCGCATCACGCTTAACCGTTGGAGCATCATTTCTGGTGCACTGCTCATCTTGCTTGGCTTACCGCTATTATTATTCATCCTCGTCAACATCGGTCTCCTCCCCGAAATCCGCACCAGCTTCATTTCCATGCCCAAAATGCCAATTTTTGGCTCCGGCGGTTACAGCCTCAACATCATCGAAAACCTCACCAATTCCATCAATGTACTCTTCAATATCCGCCCCGACGGCTACAACGTCTTATCCGGCTACGGCCTATTCTTCCTCTTCTCCAGCCCGCTCGTCGCCTACGGTCTCTGGCACATCTTCCGCATCACTCGCGACAACATCAAAGCCAAAAAATGGTCTCTCGAGCTCATTTCCGCCATCTGGATCGCCGCCTGCATCCCGGTCTTCATCTTTATCAGCGACGCCAACGCCACCCGCCTTAACGCCCTATTTATCCCCGTTTTCTTCGCCATGCTACTCGGTCTCCTCCACCTCACCCGCACCGGCTTCGGCCGCCAAATCCTCCCCTTAATCCTCGCCACCTACGGCATTTCTTTCCTCGGTTTTTGGCAAGCCTACCCCTACAATCGCGCCTGGAACTTCCCCCAAACCGCCGAGCCTATCGCCTACATCCAAGACTTGCCTGGCGACGTCTATTTCGACGGCATTCATTTCCCCGAACTATTAGTTTCCGCCCACCCCACCATTCCGGCTCAAGAAGCCATCTACGACAACCCCCATGCCTTCTGGCATCACGGTCGCATCGTTGTCCCGCGCATCGATCGCTACCACACCAACGTACGCCATGACGCCCCCATCGACCTTGATGGCATCTACATTCTTCGCGCCGACAACTGGGCTTTTATCAACCGGCTACGTGACGAAGGTTTCACCATCGTCTTTGAAAACCCTGACCGAAAAGTATTAAAAATCCCTCATGAATAAACCCATCAAGAAAATCCACCAAGCCCTACAAAAGCTCCTGAGCTGGCGCCACTTCAAATGGCTAATCATCGCACTTTTCATCGCCGGCACCATACTTCGCATCTCCTTCCTCTTTGTCGGCTTCACCGCCCAGACCAACGACCCCCAGTCATATTTTTATAATGCCGAAAGTCTGATCAATACGGGCGAGCTCGGCAACAGCAATTGGTGGGGTCGCAACTACGTTGCCATGTTCCCCTATATCTTTAACTATATCTGGCTCTTGTCCGTCTTTATGCGCATTTTTGGCACTGGAACCCTGTCAATCCTAGCGCTCAACACCTTTTTCTCCCTCATTGCCACCGGCCTAATCTACTTACTGTTCTCGCGCACCATCAGCCGCCGTGCCGGCCTCCTCGCCGCCGCCCTTTGGTTTATCAACCCAGTCGAAATCGTTTTTTCAGCCCTCCCACTACCTATCATTCCCGTTAACACCTTTATCATCGCTGCAGTTTTTGTCACCTATTTACTACTCCGAAAGCGCAATCAGCCCAAGAAATTCCTTTCCTCTGGCGCCCTACTCGGCCTCACCCTCGGCCTCGCCAACATTTTCCGCCCGCTCATGGCCGTCTTCCTCATCGCTCTCGCCCTAGTCTATGTCTTCATGCTCATCCGCCGTTTTCGCCTTCTCCATTTGGCCACTTTCGCTGCCTCGCTCGCCATCGCCTGGACCGTTATGTCCGGCATCCAGAGCCTCGCCCTCCTGCCGGCCAAACGCGCTACCGACTACCAAAACCTCAACTATTTCTCCGGCTGGTCCCTGCTGCTAGGCAGCAATAAAGAGCATCACGGCACCTGGAACAAACACGACGAAGCTATACAAGAGGAAGTTATGACCGAAACCAACGGCGACTGGCCAGAGTTCGACCGACGCCTCCGCGCCATCGCCATCGAACGCTACCGGTCATTCTCAGCATCCGACTTCCCTCTGCACTGGTTGAACAAATCCCTGGTCATCCTCGCCGGCCCTTACTATAGCATCCAATTCGAGCTCCGAAACTATCGCAACTTTGGGCATATTGGCTACGGCATCTTCACCCATGTATACTTGGCCACCCTACTTCTTCTCCTAATCTTCGGCCTAACTCGCTTCATCCTCACTCGACATTTGCAACTCACGGTGCTGACCGCCCTTCTCACCGCCGCCGGCATTCTCGCCGCCCACATCCTCCTCACCGAAGTCATGGATCGCTATTCAATCCCCCTCATCCCGCTCCTATTCATCGCTGGATTTTGGGGTGCCTTTTTCACCCTACCAACCCAGGCCCACACAACCCCCCGAACCAAGAAGTCCCAACTCAAGAAATAACACCCCGTATTATACAGTATAGCACACCTTAGCCAAAAAGTCAAGACTTCTTATGCTTATTCGACTTTTTAACAGAGGTCGTCTCCTCCATCTTTTTCTCCAAAATCGCCACCTTCCGCACCAATTTCGCTATCCGCTCCTGCTCTCTTTTCTGCGCAAACGACCGACTAAACACCAAATAAATCATCACCAAAATCAGCCCATACAATATCAAATCCGTCCCCCGCGCCAGCCCCAAAAACGAAGCCCCCACATCCGCAATACTCGGGAACATAATCGCAAAAATCGCACACGCAATAAACAACGACCCCGCAATCTTCTTCCACGCCTGCGCCCGACTATGATTATTCGCCAAAAAATACCCGCCCATCGCCACCACCGCGACAATCAGCACCACCTGCAAAACAATCCTCATTTCCCAATAATCTTTCTGCCCAACACATCAAACCCAATATTCACCGCATTCAATATCGACTGCCCCTTCGCCTTCGAATACTCCGTATACGTCACCCGCACCGGATGCTCGCTATACACATAATTATTCCGCGCAATCTTATCCAAAATCTCCGAGCAAAACTGATACCCACTCTCCTCAATATCAATCGTCTCCGCCACCCTTCTGTTAAAAATCCGAATCCCATTATGCGTATCCGTAAACTTCGTCCCACTCGTCGCATTCGAAAACCAAATCGCCGCCCTGAGCAGCGCCTTCTTCAGCGCCGGAATATTCTCCACCTCCCCGCCCTCCATAAACCGCGACCCAATCACAATATCATCCCCATTTTTCACAAGCTGCACCCGCATCCCCACCAAATCCCCCGCCCGATGCTGCCGATCCGCATCAATCGTAGCAAAATACTTCACGTCCCCTAGGCCCAACGCATATTCAATCCCCGTCTGCGTCGCACCCCCCGCGCCTAGTCCCAAAGCATGCGTCAGCACCGTCGCCCCCGAGCCAGCAGCCACCCTCGCCGTCTCATCATCCGATCCGTCATCCACCACCACTACTCGCGAGAAACCAGCCGCCAGACAATCCCTCACCATCTCCCCGACCATCCCCGCCTCATTATAAGCCGGTATTATCACCACTGTATCGCTAATCGCCTTACCCATTTCGTCCTACCCTACATATAAACATTAGATTTTCTTCCTTAAAATAGCAATAGATTCTATAAAATATATTGTCCAACCGATGTAGCGGCCTCCTATAAACCGGCTTACAAATCGCCGCCATCAATCGATAGTTATAAAAGAAAATGAACATTCTAAACAACCTATACAGCACCTTGCTATAAAAGTACTTGAAGTAAAATATCCCTGTCAAGTCGATAACGTTCACGTCATAAATATCGTTGTCGTAAAACGCCATCGACACGTTCCTCCTCGTCGTCGGATAGCTATGCGTGTAGTCAATGTTCCAAAACTCCTGCTTTTGCTTCATAGCATCCGGAGCCAAAAACACAATCATCCCGCCCGGATTCAGCAACTTCTTCAACTCCTTGATCATCGTATATAGCTCACCGCCATTATTCAAATGTTCGATCATATAGGCACTATAAATCATATCGTACTTCTCCCGCTTCACAGCCTTAAAATCCGGCGACTCACCCCAATAGATCCGCTTCTTATCCAGACCCATCTTTACTAGATTATTCAGAATATCTTTGTTGCGATCGAAAGCGGCGTAACTAATTTTGGCACCCCCCCCCTCAAGCTCCGCACATGCCCTATAGAAATAGCCCTTACCCGGCCCCAATTCTAAAACCTTTACATTCTTTCTCGCACCAATCTGCTTCATCAAATAACTGACTACATTGATATTATTTTTCAAGAGCATTCGCTCATCTCTACTAGAATGCTTATTCTTCAGAAATATGCTGTAATACATCCGCCTCTCCCTTTGCATGTCTTTGCCCAGTCACACCATTGTCTCCCAGTAATATCAATAGTATCCCTGCCAGCACCAATGTCGCCCCGACGGTTTTCATTATCGTAAAATGCTCCTTAAATATCACCGCCGCCGTCAGCATCAACAGCACATATACAAAACCAATCAGCAAAGGCGAGATGAATGACAAATCAAATCTACTCAGTAGCACAATATACAGCACGAAACTTATCCCGTAAAACAGAAGTCCGACTAATAACACTAATGACACCGCGAGATTGAAGACCGGCACTGTAAACAACACCGGCAACCTTTCCGCCATACTACCGTACTTAATCAATGTCGATCCGGACACTGCCGCCAAAACATACAGCACCATAAGCACTATATTGAACACGCCTATACCCACCCTATTTCCCCATCTTCTTTATGATTTCATTCATCGCCACCACAGTACTCTTCCCGGCCTCGCCACCAGTTTCAGCACTACGTTTGCCACCCCTTATCTCGTCCACAAATAGCCCCAGCTCCTTGTCGTGTCCATACAGCAAGTTCCCGGTAACCATCTTGAAGCCATTGCCGATAAACTGCGTCCAGTACTGTCGCGTCTGCCGCATCGAGTTTCGCAAAATATCTTTCGCCGTATGCTCATTATCCGTCGGTAGATCCACCAAAATATCCTTAAAGAAATCGTAGATAAAAATCCGCTTCTTAAAGTTCACCATATAAAACCATTCGCAAACCGGCGCGTTAAAATTAAGGAACATCTGCACCGGTACCTTACCGGCCAATGCATTCACCGACAACAGCACCGGCGTCGCTTCGTTCTTCTTATCGTATTGCGCAAACGAATTCAACACCTTCAGCTTGCCCGCGTGCTTTTCCAATAAATACACAAAATGAGCGGCCTCATCATAAAACAGCCCGCCCGGCAATTCATTGTACCACTCCGGCAGTCGTCGATTTCGATTCGTAAACTGCATCTCATTGATAGAAACAATCTCGCCGTACTTCTTCGATTCTATGATCTCGTTAAGTTTCAACATCTTGTCTGCATACATAAAATTATGCATCACATACAGAACTTTCTTATTCTTTTTCGCCAAGTCAATCAGGGTGTTGGCCTCTTTCTCGTTCATCACCATTGGTTTCTCCACTAGGACATGCTTACCCAGCTCCAACATCGACTTCGCTATATTATAATGCGTCATCGGCGGCGTGCCAATCACCACGGCATCAACCTTCTTAAACCAATCCAGCTCCGCCAGCCTCTTAAAGTCCTTCGCTGTCTCTATACCAATCGCAAAGTCCTTAATCCTGTGCTTCTTCGCCGTGCCTTCCGCCGCCTCGCGAACATTACTAAGCACGCCAACTATCTCAACATCTTTTAACTTCTTCAAAGCCGGTACGTGTCGCGTATTAGAAATGTTCCCACCACCTATAATCGCGACCTTAATCTTCTCCATTACCGTCCTCTCTCCATATCTTTTACAATTCTCTTGGCTGTCTTTCCCCACACGAACTCTTCGCGCACCCGCCTCTGCAGCCTCTCTCCTATTTTACGCGTCTTGGCCGGTTTATTCAACAATTCTGTCAGCGCCCGCTTTAAACTAGTCTTATTCTCTTCAATAATCATCCCATATTCATCAGATTTTATTACCTCTTTCGACCCGCCGCGATCCGTCGCAACCACCGCGCACTTCATCAGCCCGGCTTCAAGTATCACTGTTGGCAGGCCTTCTGGATACATAGATGGATGCACGAACACATCCGCCCTGTTCAACAGCGCCATCAGCTCGTCATAATCCAACTTACCCTCAAAAAATATTCTAGGGTCTTTATACTTCTCACGCAGCTCCGGCATAATCCCCCCGTCACCCGCGACCACCAACACGGCGTTTTTGTAACTGTCTTTTATCTCTAGGAACGCTTCCAGCAACAACTCCACCCCCTTCTCCCGCATAATCCGCCCAGCATAAACGATCACCGTCTTGCTCCCAAAATCTTTCCCGTATCGCTTCTTTTTATGTAGGTCAAAATCCTTCGCATCAACCGCGTTGTAGAACACCCCCTCCGACTTAATACCAAAATGTTCCAGCCACCTCCCGCATCGCTCCGACACACCATAATAATCTTCCACCAACCGCTTCAACCTCCACGTCAAAGCATGCTCATAAATCCCACCAAAGAAATCTAATACCTTGTTGTTAACCGTAAAATGTCCAGTGCCGTGATCAATCACCACAGCTCTCTTGCCTAGTTTCTTCGCCATCTTCGCGCCCAGCAAACTAGTTAGGTGAAACCGCGTATTCAAGACAAAATAATCGATCCCTTCAGCTTCTATCTTTCTCAACAACTCTTTGTCCTTTTTCAATATTGGATACCGCTGCTTGAATAGCCCATAAGTCGGCAACCGATAAATCGTCATCCCATCGCGCCTCTCCCGCTCCCTCAAGTTCGCATGATTTGTCGTTACTATTACTACTTCGTGGCCTTCCTTCGCTAATTCCGCCGCCAGTTTCTCCGTATACCGCTCAACGCCACCCAGATGCGGCAAATAATACCCATTAAAAAACGCTATCTTCACGACACTCTCTCTAGCCACACTGCGTCGTCTCTTATCACCACCCTAAACAAACTCCCATCCTCCGCCACAGCACCGTCAATCATGTGTCTGCCCAGCTGCTCATTCAAGTGTTCGTTCGCTGTGTTGACCCACACATAATCAAAGCCGTCCTCGCGTAGCGCCACCACCAACCCGTCACCGTTCAGCCTCCACTCTTGGTCATCACTCATCACCCAGTTTATCGACCACGGAAAAGCGCTCGTCCTCCGCGGGAACATATAATATCTCGACTTCCACATATTCATAATGTCATCGTCTTGATCTATGATATACACCCTCGCGTCATTTGGCACAATCTCATTCACGGGCGCCATCCTCTCCACCCATTCCACCCGCGCATCAGCTGTCTGCGCGCGCGCCGGATAGTCAGACACGAAGTATAAATAAGCCCCCATCGGCATATTCAAGAAAATCGCCAGCAACACTATCCATCCGACTTTACCTCCCCCGACCCGCGCTGCACGCCGACGTGGCTGCTCCCACACAACCCAAATAAACACCACCAGCATCAGCAGACCCAAGTGCAGATTGTTCAAATACCTTCCAAAAGACGCCAGCGTCAAACTCTCCATCCTAATCATCATCACATACAGCGACGCCACCGTAAGTACAAAGAACACCGCATATCCCGCCACATATGGCAATGTCCGCAGCACCGCCGCCTTCGAATCCCCTGCCTTGCGATTCTCACTAGCGCCTATCCCCACAAACATCAATAACACCATCCCAAACAGCGGCAACCTTATCATTCCCGACATCACGCTTTCACCTAGCGACTTAATCACCGCCGACACGAAAATAGCCGTCTCCCGCCAGTCAAAAGCTGTAGCCAGTGTCGTCGTCATGTAGTCAGCCCCTATCACACCCAGGTAAGGTTCCGGTATAGGGTGCATCCTGGATAACATCGCTCCACCCACGTACCATACCACAAACACCGCTAGCGCCGGAGCTACTACAACCATCCACTCTCTAAGTACTCTCTTATTCCGACCACACCACATCGCCAAAACCCCTATAACACTAATCGCAAAAACCAATATAAACCCACTTGGCTTAGTCAACACAATCATCGGCATAATCACCATCAACAACACCTTTGACATCTTCCGGGTCGAAGCATCCTGCTTGAGATATACATACAACATAATCAATGCCGCACCCGTCATCAAGCCAATCGGCAAATCACCATACAGGTTAGTGAATGCATAAAAGTAGAACCCCAGCCCAAACATCGCCGCCCCCAAGATTAGCTCCTTGACACGACCCCACTCCTGCTCCCGCAGTCTAGCCATAAAACAGAATGGCGCCATCAAAAATACCGCCAAGAGCATAGATTGCCCCATGTACAATTGCGGCTCCACGAAACGCTCAAACCCGCCCGCAAACACTCCCACCACATAATGCCATAGCGGCAACAGCGGCGTATACGTACCTAATATAGAACCCACCTCCGGATGCCTACCCAACACGCCATGATACATTAAAGATTTCGCCTCATACGCCCACATATTAAACTCGTCATATACATGAACATACCGGCCAATCCCGCCCAGCACCGCCACCATAGACAACGCCGCAAACACGATAAACTGCATGTTCAAAAAATCATCCAGATCCTCGGCCAGCCGCATTTTCACCGCCTGCGACTTTCTATAGTACCATATTAAATACCCCGCTCCTCCCAGCGCTACACCCATCAGCACCCACGGCAACAAAAAGAGCCCGTTTAAAATCGCCAACGCATATACGCCCAACATCAGCATGCATACAAACAATATCAAGCTCATCGAAAAGTTCTTCACTCGAGTATGCACTACAAAGGCTCCAAACACGATAAACCAAAATACCGCTACCATACTAGCCACGGGCGCCGTCGCCAACACCACTTCACCGCCAATCGCAAAACCTGCCGACAACAAAACAGCCAGAGCCAACTTTTTCCATCCCAGACTCACACCCTTACTGCTCATTCGGCTGTTTTTTAAGTTCGACATCCCCTTAGCTCCTCATACCAACAATACTCATTATTGACAGTAACAGCACTATAACAAGCAAGACACAAACACCCCCCCCCAGTAAAATCCTGCTCTTCATCTTAAAGACAGCATACCTCTGCAACCACAAAAGCACGGGTATCATAATAGGAAATAGGACTACGAAATACCTCCCTTGCAGCCCGATGACTCTCTCGTGCCCCACGACCGTCCAGCCCAAATACAGCGCCGTAGCCGTAGTAACAACGAAGGCCATCGCCGTCACCAGAGCGGCTACGACCTCACTCTTGCTTGTTGCGGCTGCTTTTACTTGCTTGTCATCATAAAAATACACTGCCAAAAGTACCGCGAAAAACCCAACATAAATCGCCAGCGGCACCCTAGACAAAGTCAGAAGCGCACTATCAATAAAGGCGAATAGCGTAAGGGTCCCAGTAGCCTCATGACGCACAAAGAAAGTTCTTAACAACACCTTCACATATTCAAATGGATTGTCGAGCACCCAACCTAGCTGCGCCCCCATGTCCGCGTCATTCGCCCATATATATCCCATCATTCTGGACGCCACCACCATCCATAACGCTCCCACGCCAGCCACCAGGATCAGCAACCCAAGAACCATAATCCATTTACGCAACTGCACCGACACACCTCTTCGTTTAACCGAACGAGACTGAGTCAAACTAAACCTCTGCGCCGGCAACGCCAACAGCGGCAACAACAGCACCACGCTATTCATCTTGGTTAGCGTGGCCAGCAACCCTAGCCCCAAAGCTGGCGCCAAACTTTTCATACAGATAGTCTTTCTACTGACAAAGAGATTCTGCACTAGCACCACCACCCCAAAACACCCCACAAAATACATCGCGTCCGCCGAATTGCTCGCTGCTAAAGCCAGTGGCACAGGAGCAGCCGCCACCAACACATACACCCATTTCCCTCGCATCGCCCATCTTATGATGAAGAACATCGCCACAATGTAAAACGCCAAATTCGCCAACCGCCCGGCCACAAACATCACGCCAGCCGATGGATATATAAGCCTGCCAACCAGCACGCCTAAAGCCTGCGGCATATGCGGCACTGGAAAGTAAGCCTCCGCCGATGGCGCCAGCACATCCACCCGATCACTAAAGTCAACTCTATCCGTAAAAATCGACCGCCTCAGCTCATCCGAGAACAAGTCCGTCTCCCCACTAGACAAAAACCTATCACATTCAATATAGCCGCAATTCTCCCAAGTAAACGGCACCAACGCCCGCGGCATGCTATATGTAGCCGACCATGCTCCCTGCCCATCAGTATTCTCTCTACGCTCAGGCGGAAATAACCGCCCCTCACTTATATTATATGCTCGATTAAAATGCGAAAACTCATCCGGCAACGACCCTAGCGGATTGACGAACGCCAGCACCAGCCCAAAGCACCCCGCCGCCACCGCAAACACCAGCTCCGGTGTATCAAAAAACTTACTGAAGAAACTTCTCAGCACTCTCGTACGCTTCCTTATCGTATTTAGTTTTCCACTCCCGATACAGCTTCATGATTTTCTCACGATTCGCCAGCACCTTCTCAATCTGCTCATATATCGCCATCACATCATCCGGTCGATTCACCACCAAATACTCCTCCAAAGGCGTCCCCGTCCAGTAATGATGATTATTCCCAGTTATACATGGCACACCTAACTCCATAGACTCTAGTGGCGTTAACGGCGAGCACTCCACAAACGTCACGTACAAGTTTACATCGTTCGCCGCCATCCGCCTATACACTTCGTCCCGAGGCACATTCCCTTCCTGACCGGTTATCGGCAAACCCAACTTATCCGCAAAATCTCTAAGCCCCCAGTCTAGCGGCACACAATCAAGCTTCGCCCCCTCCACCAAGCTCGCCGCCGCCAGTTGCGTATATTGATTCTTTACCCAACCCAACGAACAGTACAGCCCCAGCTTAACCTCCCCCTCCCTTTGCACCTTTTCTGCAAGATACTTCTTCCTATCTGCGTCAGCCACACGCACCGTGTTCAACACCAGCCCGGTCTTAAAACCCTTTTTCGCATAAAACTCCGCCTGACCTGTCTTCACAAAACCCAGCTCATCAATCAATCCTTTTTTATGCATCTTAATCATCAGTGGCAACACATGCGATTCCGTATCAAACGCCATCCGCGCCTCCGCCCCGTGGTGCAAAACCTTGATTTTAACGCTTTCGTCTTTCGCCTTTATGGCCTCAATCAACCTATCCCAGCCAAACGCCAACCCGTTAAAAACAACCAACTTCCTGCGCGACCCCACAATCACCCTCGCCATCCTATCAATCTCGCTCTTCGTATAAATATCCGTCTCCATAATCGGCACATAACCCCCCAGCATCTCATCCGCCGCATGCGACACTCCCAACCACTTCGGCTGCGACAACACTATATAATGCTGCTTGTAGCTACCAATATCCCGCTCCAACTTTCTCAGCCGCTGATCCTTCTTCAGGTGTACTGACAAAAACGACCGCCCTCGCCACACCGCCGCCCGCTTCATCCTGCCTGCGAACTTCTTCCCCCTCCGTAGCACAGCCATCAACCCCAGAACTACTCCCGGCACATTCCTCTTCATCCATAGATCCCGCTTACTACCAGCATCAAACCACGTCGCATCGTAGTGGTGCACCATCACTGTCTTGTCAGTCCGAAAACTCTGACTCCCGTCAAAACTCATCGGATAAAAATACTCTTTCGGATACACCCACACATCTCCGTCAAACACCTCTACTCCATCTTCGTCCGACACGCACTTATACTTTTCCAGTACTTTTGTAATGACCTTCGGTATAGCATAGTTGAACATCACCTCTGCATCAAATCCCGGCTGGCTATCGTAAAAACCCAATATCTTTTTGATGTATTTATTCTTCGGTTTCGCCGCCCATATCACCGCTCCGTTTATCAGGTCCCTATCACTCTCCTCATACTCCCTCCCAAAGAACATCGGCTTCTTCAAAAACTCCCCCACATCACCCACAATCTCCATGTCCGTATCCAAATACAGACCACCCTGTTCGTACAACGCCCACATTCTAATATAGTCCGACACAAACGCCCACTTTTTCTGCTCATACGCCTCTCGCACGAACGGGCACGCCTTCTCTATATCGAAGCTTTTCTCATTCCACTCCCGCACTTCCCAATCCGGCAAGAACTTCCGCCAGCTCGCCATACACCGCCGAGCCAACTTTGGTAGCGGCTGCCCTCCCACCCATACATAGTGGATAGATCTTTTCATTCTCTATATTCTAACATTCTTCATTTATGTTGTCTATTTCGCACCCCTGTCTCTACCATGCACAATACGACGCTTAACATTCCCAATAGCTAGCTTAACCGCCCGCTTGATCGACATGTGCGAGGCCAACTCTTCATTTAGCTTGGCGATCTTGCCATCACGATACGCAATCTCGCTACTGAAGTAGGCCAACTCAGCCGCCAGCCTCTCCACTTCTACTTCCCGTCCGGACTCTTTCACAAAATACGCCAGTTGCGCCCCCAGCTCATCTCTCCCCGCAACGTTCTTACTACCAGCCTCACCATCACAGTCCCCCTGCCCACCCACCAAGCGATTCATAGCCTCCTCCCGATTCGCCTCTTCCGCCATTCGCTCTGGTGAAACGAACACTCTGAGTGACCATTTCTTATACTCTCTAGATATCTCAGTCGGATCAGCTAGCCACGGCCCCAATATCCCAACCCGAAGCAGTCGACGATATTTTTTCTCGTCCGCCTTATACTCTTCACGGTTCTCCAACGATACAATTCCCCTATAAACATAAAAAGCCGTTTTCCAAACATGATACCTAAACGCACGCCGCAACCCCTTGCCCTTGCGACGGATGACCTTATCTCTGCGCTCTAGCGCTATAGCAATAGTCTGGCGCCGCTTATCCCATGCAAACTTCCGAGTAGAGCTGTGTGGGTTGTTGCGATAATAATAAACCCTACGCTGACCTACCCCGACCCTATCAACGCCCTGCAAAACGTAGGTGTTAAATGTATTTCCTTCGCCAAACAGGATCTCCGGGAAATGTCTAACGCCGACCCTATCAAGATACGAC
Organism: Candidatus Saccharimonadota bacterium; assembly: GCA_009777315.1. Lineage (GTDB taxonomy): Bacteria > Patescibacteriota > Saccharimonadia > Saccharimonadales > Saccharimonadaceae > WRMD01. The sequence goes on along the minus strand of WRMD01000011.1, from coordinate 7,199 downwards.
TTCCTATATATTTTGTTCCAGACTTCCTGATTGCGATCATATTGAATCCTCCTCAGTACCTCATCGCCCGCGACTACCTCCACCCGATCCTCACCCACTTGACATTTCTGATAACAATCAAACCTATTCTCTGACATCGCCACATCAGTCTTTGTGCTCTCAATTATACGCAACATATACTCAATGTACTCAGGAGCCAGTGTATCATCCGAATCCACAAATACGACATACTCGCCCCCTGCCGCATCATACCCAGTGTTCCGTGCCACACTCAGCCCACCGTTCTCTTGGTGAATGACTCTAATCCGCCCATCCTTCTTTGCACACTCATCCGCTATTTCTCCCGCCCTATCCGTCGTACCGTCGTCCACCACGATAATCTCAATATTCTTGTATGTCTGGTTCGATATAGAGTCCAGACACTGCTTCACGTATCTCTCTACATCGTAAACAGGCACTATCACCGACACTAGTGGACTACCCCTTTCCAAACTCTCCCTCAGAAACGCCAGCGACTTCTCCTTTTCTCTCCTAATAGCTTTTTGAGCACCGACAAGCTCCACATTTAAATCGTATTTTTTCTTCGCTTTCTCGCCATACCCTATCAACCTTCTCTCCAATCCGGTGAGTTTCAAAAAATTATATATCCTCGTATTCTGAGATAGCTTGTTCTTGCTCGCAAACCGCTCAAACACATAAAAAGGTTTCTCACACAAAATAGAAAAGATTGCCCCGTGAAACGAATCCGTCAAAACCATCTCCGCATTATCAACTAGGTTGAAGAACTCCTCCGGCCCCGTCCCCATCTCGAAATCGCCATGACAGCTATCTTTAGCAAAAATCGGAAGTATCTTTACCGACCAGCCCGTCTGCCTGGATATAGCTTCGACATGCTCCCAGACACCATCACTCTCGCCCAAAAAATAACAGAAAATATACTTCTCTTTTCCCCTCACCCCACCACTCGGCATCATTTTTCGCCAATCTTCATAGCTCATTAATAACGTCGGATCAATCACCACCTCCGCCCTTCGCCCAGTCAACTCATAAATCAATTCCGCCCCCTGCTTCTCCCGAACCGACAAGTACGCGATCCCTGCAATCAAGCTCCGCATCTGACTACGTATATATTCATTCTCAACGTACGAAGGCCCCATACTCGGCGCGTATGATATTTTCTCCCAGTCGTTCTTTATATAGTCCAAAAAATACCGCGGATCAAACACCGTCGGCGACCAAATCTGATCCGACCCAGCCACAAACGCATCATACTCATCATTCAGCTTTTCAAAATCTTTATCAGCTGTACACTTTCTCGTCAGCGTCAAATGCTTATCTAAATACGCCTTAAACCTATTATCACGCACCCCGTCAACCACTCGCTCAGACTCCCCCCAATCAATCGACAGCCCACCGCCATAGTTAACGATATATCGCCTGTTGCTTGGAATATAATTCACCACGTCAACATCATACCCTAGCGATTTTATCACGTTGCTCAATGCCGTCACCTGCAAAGCCGTTCCATGATTATGGTGGCTCCACCAAGTAGTTATTGCTACTTTTTTAATCGCCGTTTCTTTCTTGCTCACTCCCACTCCCCCCGGCTAAATAACACCGCCCAAGTCGCCCTGTCCTTAGGATAATCCGTCCTCCTAATCAAGAACCTAGGCGCCAAACCATCCGGCAAGTATCCTAAAATATCCCCCTCCTCATCCCACAGCTCACCGACCACCCTTACCGACGAATCATTCAGCTGCGACAAATCGAACGTTACCGTTTGCACCACCCATTCACCCTTCTTGCACTGCACTGTTTTACTTCTACCCCCTGCAATTGATACATTCCTATCTACATCCGTCAGCACTATTAATGCGTTCGCCCTCACGTCCTCTGCCATCTTATAGCTAACTTTGATCTTCACCTTGTCGTTCTGGCTAATCTTGTTCTTGCTAAGCAAGTCAATCTTAAACTCCTCCACAGCCATCCGCCGCCCATTACCATCGCCAGCTGTCGCCACGTTCAAGTTCTCCATGCTATATTCATTCGCCACATCTTCCGGCGCCCCTAGTAACGCAATCTTACCATCCCGAATCATCATCGCCTTATTACAGTATTTCTGCACGCTCCCCATACTATGCGTCACCAAAATTACCGTCTGATTTCTATCCCGCCGAATCTGCTCAAAGTACTCATTGCACTTCCTCTGAAACGCCTCATCCCCCACCGCCAACACCTCATCCAATATCAAAATATCACTCTTCGCCCGAATCGCCACAGAAAACGCCAACCGCACCTGCATCCCGCTCGAATAATTCTTCAACTTCTGCTCCATAAACTCATGCAGTTCCGCGAACTCAACAATATCATCATACATCGCCGAAATCTCCTCCACCGAAAAGCCCAGCAGCGCCCCGTTCAAATACACATTTTCCCTGCCCGTCAGCTCCGGATTAAACCCAACCCCCAGCTCAATAAACGGCACCAAACTACCATTCACTTCCACCTTGCCTTTATCCGCTTCATAAATCCCCGACAATATCTTTAGGAGCGTCGACTTTCCACTCCCGTTCCGCCCCACCACGCCAAAGAAATCCCCCTTCTCCACCGTAAAGGATATGTCCTTCAAAACCTTCTGCTCTTTATACCCCCGCACCCCACGAAAGAAGTTCACCACCACCCGCTTCAGCTCACTTGCGCTTTCCGTCGGCAACCGAAACGTCTTCGACAGCCCCTTCACCGCAATCGCCACGTCTCGCTCAGCACTCATCACGCCACCTCCGCAAACCGCCGCGAATTACGCCGGAAATAAACCGCCGCCACCGCCGCCACCGCCGCTACTATCAAATAAGGCACCATCACCACATACCAGCTCGCACCCAACGTCCCGAGAGTATCCACCCCCTCCCGCGAAATCAAACTATACCGCACGTCCTGAATAATCTGCGCCATCGGACTCATCAGCATTACCGTCGCCCATCGCACTGTCTCGGTCCTTTCAATAATCATCGACAGCGGATAAATAATCGGCGTCAAAAAAAACAATCCCTGCATCAACACATCCCACAGTTGCGCAATATCCCGAAACTTCACATACAGCGCCGACAACAAAAACGCCACCGCCAGCGCAAATATATATAGTTGCAAAACCAGCGGCAACAGCCATAACGCCGACCACGAAAACGCGACCCCATCAAACAACGCAAACACCAGCACCACGCCCAAGTTTATCGCCAAGTTGATCAATGCCGACATCGTAGCGCTCACCACCACGATATATTTCGGAAAGTTGATTTTCCTTAGCAAATCTCGCCGATCCACAATCGCCCGCATCCCCTGCCCAGTCGCTTCCGCAAAAAACCCCCAGAGCACGTTACCTAACAAAAGCATCACCGCGAAGTGCGGAATCCCCTCGCCCCACCGCAAAAAATACCCAAACACCAAATACATAATCCCAAACATCATGAGCGGCCGAAGTATTGACCACAGATGCCCCAGCACCGAACCCTGATACCGCAATTTGAAGTCCGTTTTCACTAGCTCGCGCAACAAGATTCTCGAATACCGTAACCTCTGTGCCTTATTTTGCATATCTACTAGTATACCATATAATAGAGGTATGAAACACCCCGCCAAGCACCCCGCCCTCTCTATTATCGTCCCGGTTTTTAACGCCGAAACCACCATCAAACCACTCGTCGAGCGCATCCTCTCCCAAGCCTTCACCGATTTCGAACTCATCCTCATCAACGACGGCTCCACCGACGCCACCGCCAAGATTTTAAAGACCCTGAAAGACCCTCGCATCAAAATCATCACCCAAAAAAACCGCGGCGCATCCGGCGCCCGCAACACCGGCCTCTCTCACGCTCGCGGCCGATTCATCATGCTCGTCGACTGCGACGACGATTTCGCACCCAACTTCTTCACTAGCATGGTCGCCAAAATCGAAGCAACCAAATCCGACCTCGTCACCTGCGGCATCCGCTTCCAGGACCTGCGCCACCACACCACAACCGACATCGGCATCACCAAGCTCCCGCCCCAACCAAAAACCCCAACCAAAGCTCATCCAACTTCCGCACCTGGATCGTCCAACTTCCGCACCTGGATCGTCCAGCTCCTCGGCATCGACGGCCGCCTCTACAACCCCTGCAACAAAATCTTCCGCACCGAAATCATCAAAAAACACCGCCTCCACTACGACGAATCCCTCGATTTCGGCGAAGACCTCACCTTCAACCTCCACTACCTCGCCCATTGCCAAAAAATCGACTTCATCCTCGAGCCCCTCTACATCTACAACTTCGACCCCCGCACCGGCCTCTTCGGCACCTCCTCCCTCGTCTATTCCAACCGCCAAAAAAACTTTCAAAGTCTCGTCGAGTTTGCCGAGGGAAAGAGCAGCGAGGCTAGGCCTTCAGGCTCGGCTTCGCCGACCGAGCGCCGAGAAAACCGTAGGTTGTCTCGGGATGGGCTGTGCTGGATCAAAATCAAATGGTTCTACTCCTACCTCCTCGCCCTGAGCAGCACCGACAAGCTCACCCTCCCACAAAAACTCCACGCCATCAAAACCGCCCGCAAATCCGAAACCTTCCCTCCCATCACTAAAACCCCAACCTCCAAAAACCCCACCCTCTCCCAAAAACAACGCTTCTTCGCCCGCGCCTTCGCCCTCCTCACAAGAAGCGCCGCCCTCTCCCTCCTCGCCGCCAAACTCTACTCCACTCGCAAAACCCTAAAATCCTTCACTCTCCACCAAATCCTCTTCCTTGGCCTCCCCGTCGCCCTCTTCTTCACCTACCACCCCCGCCTCGACCTCGGCCCCGCCACCACCTTCCACTTCCGCACTTCCCTCGCCGTCCTCTATTTCGCCCTCTTCTCCCTCCTCCACCTCCCGCGCCTCATCCGCTTCCACCCACCCCTCCCACTCTTCCTCTTCCTCTCCTACATCTGGCTCTCCCTCCTCTGGTCCGCCAACCCCGCCCGCGGCCTCCTCACCGCCAGCCTCATCACTCTCGTCGTCACCACCATCATCTCCGCCTCCTTCTACCGCTCCCTCCTCCCCAAATTCCGCCAAATCTTCATCGCCACAGCCGTCCTCTTCTCCCTCTACGGCCTCCTCCAATTCACCCTCGCCATCTTCCATACCAACCTCACCATGTGCGCCGGCTGCCTCCCCAGCATCCTCGGCTACCCCCGCACTACCGCCCTCTTCATCGAACCCCAATTCTTCGGCGGCATCCTCGTCCTCGCCTTCCTCCTCGCCCGCCGCTTCCCCACCCAACTCCTCCTCGCCGTTGGCGTCATCCTCACCATGTCCCGCGGCGCCATCTACTCCCTCGTCCTCGCCACTTTCGTCCTCATCCTCGCCCACTTCTTCACCAAAACTCCCCTCCGCCAAAACCTCCGCTTCGCCATCCGCTACCTCACCCTCGGCCTCATCTCTCTCGCCCTCGGCCTCCTCGCCCTCGGCTTCTCCACCCACCACTACCCCGGCCTCACTTTCCAGGACGGCCCCTCTCGCGCCATCGAACAACTCTCCCTCGGCCACATCAGTATTACTAGCAATCAAGTCGACTTTTCGCAAGACATCAACATGGCGAAGATTCCTGCGACGCACGAGGAGCAGCAAACGACCGAGCCCCGTAACGACGGGCGCGAGGGAAGTGTATCTGAGCATGTTGGTGTAAGCGAAAAGTCGACATTATTTGATGGTTATATAGATGAATCCACTTCCATCCGCCTCGACCTCTCGCGCGCCGGCCTGAAGGCCTGGCAAAAAACCCCCGCCACCATCATCTTCGGCACCGGCATCGGTTCCGCCGGCATCGCCATGAGCCAAGTCTCCGATTTCACCCCCCTCGAAATCGTCCAAAACCAATACATCGAAACCCTCCTCGAACTCGGCCTCCTCGGCTCCCTCCTCACCCTCATCCTCATCTTCACCCTCCTCTTCTCCCCGCCTCCATCGACCCTCTCCCAGCATCGGCCCTCCCCCAGCCAACCTCGCCCTCCTCTTCCCCACAAACCTCGACCCAACCACCGCCTCTCTCCCGAAAACCTCGCCCTCCTCACCGCCGCCAGCGTCCAAATCCTCTTCTTCTCCGGCCTCCCGAACGCCCTCTATCTCTACCTCATCCTCCCGCTTTTCCTCATTTCCACCCCTGTCAAACCCGAAAATAACCATGAGTAGTATTGACTTTCTGCACCGAGTGTGCTATATTCTACAATAGAGAGAATTATACTCCAAGTCACCTACCTCTGTTACAACAGGGGTCGTTCTCATTCCCTTCGCCACTGTCGGCAGTGCTAGCCTTAGCGTTACTTTCGGGGTTCCACAACAGTCGGAAGTCGCGTTTTGGTACGCCTCCTCTCTAGCCTCCGGCTCTCTAGTGGCTACTACTGTCATAACTAGCACAGGTATGAACCTAGAAACTCACGAGAACTACAACAAGTCTAGAGCTTTCTCCCTCCGCTGTGTCTACCCTTAGGGGGTGGGGAGAAAAGGCTAATTTAAACTTCCGCCGCGTCGCCAAGATCGTTGAACAGCCCATCTGTCAATGTATCGAAGCTTCGCAAGACTTCACGATCGGCTTCGGACAGGGATTGCTCAGAAACATTCAGATTCGCCTCAAAATCTAAACCGTCGTATGTTATCTTTAGTTTGCCGGCTAAACTTGGTTTTGTCCTATCTCTACCCGAATATCGTTCATCCCATTCTCTTAATAGCAGGATGTTGCTGTCTGCCCATTCAATAATCCCGGCCAGCTCTTCGTTGGACAATCTTTTACTTGCGATGACATCGGTCCATCTAGAATACTCGTTGCGGTCGTCTAGTTTCTTGCCCTTTCTAGTTTCCTTATTGCCGTGGAAAAACGAGCCGTTTTCTTTACGCACCTGTATGTGAAAATCGATATTACTGCCCATAGATTGTCTGCCGAACCCATATTCAAAGCTTTCCAGCTTCGAGTCCGACTCATAATCGTCAAAGATATCAGGTTCCATAAACCTCCTTATAGTTTAAGCATATTGTATCACGGTTCTTGTGGCTATATCTTCCCCAGTCGCCTCCCCACCCCCTACGGGTAGACACAGCGGAGGGATGAACCATAAAACCTGACATGATTCCATACACCCGGGGCAATAAGTGAGCTTTCTAAAATCGTGCGGGAAGCAATGGTTCCTGACTGAAGAGA